>JAVQRZ010000001.1:0-1251 GCA_033582115.1 Candidatus Korarchaeum sp.
ACTCTAAGTAACGGAGCATCCAGTCCATTACACGCTTGAACTCAAGCCAATCTCTCCTGTAGAAGAGAGCCTCCGTAGCGAGGTTCATAGAGTTTATAGCGTGAACATTGAACCCTTGATTCGTTATGTAAACCAAGGGAACTTGAACGCCTTCCGGAGCGAACCTCTCGAACAACTCAGGTTTCTTACAGAGCTTCATGTACTCTAGATCAGCCTTAAGGGCATCTATGAGCTGCCTCATAGCAACATCGCTCTCCTTAACTCGCTCGAACCTCCTCAGTGTGTTCTCAATATCGTTCACAAGTAGATCGCACCTCTCAGTCTCATCACTCATAGTGTAGAAAGCTAGCATTATCACTATCAGGGAGAGAGGGATCAGAAGGAGGGATCTACGCTTCATCGCATTCAGTTCCTATCCCCAAATAAAAATTTACTGCCTTTACGTATGAATTTAATGCTTATAAACTGGTACATTACATGAACTAGTATATGTTCAGACCGGTTCATGGCATCCTGCTGGACGTCGTGCTAGCTCACCCTGAGGGCATATCAGTTAACGCTCTAGCTAGCTTAGTGAGGGGGAAAGCTGCTAGATCCATCGTGGTCAAGGAAGTGAGGAAGTTAGCTGAGATGGGGTTAGTGAGGATATCAGGTGATGAGAAGCATAAGCAAAAGAGGTTAATAAGACCGGAGAAGGAGCTAACTGATCTCTCAAAGAGGTTCAGGGAGCTGAGGTCATCTAACTTCGAGGACGCTATGAGGAATATCCCTAGAATGCTGCTACTCCTGAGGGAGGTCAAGAGGAGCTCGAGGGATAGTCATCTAGTTGACTACCTCAAGTACAAAGTGAGGGAGGAGCTCTCCCATGTTATGGAGGTGATAGTTTGATTGATAAGATCCTCATGAGGGTTGGTAGCCTCGAGGAAGCTATTCAGACCTTCATGGAGCTCCAGAGAAAGCATCCCCTTAGCTATATAGAGGTGTACGTCTATGGAAGTGATGATAACGAGCGACAGGACTATGATCACTAACCACCACGGGAAGGAGTTCATAGGCTTCATGACGACCTCACCCCCGCTCTTCCTACCTGAGAGGGTCTGGATGAAGTTAGCAGCACCTAAGATGAGGGTTAATGAGAGGGGTGAGCCTTGGCAAGCGCCTTACGGTTTGAGGAAGGTGGAAGCCGCTCTGCTGGATGCGGGCATAGATGCTGCTGTCGTAGACCCTGACCACATACTAAAGCACCCTGAA
>JAVQRZ010000002.1:0-11680 GCA_033582115.1 Candidatus Korarchaeum sp.
GGGCTACCCGGCTCTAGGAATGACACGCTAAACCAGTACTCAAATACCCTGAAGAACTTAGGTGTAAAGAGAACTGTGCTACTAGGATTCATCCCGACATTAAGGACTGAGCTCCGCGAAGAGAGACCTCCCTCACCTGAATCCATGAGGAGAGCAGCTGAGATTATCGGCAGGGTGTCTAAGGTGAGCTTAGGTTGCATGAGAGCTCCTTGGTTGAAGAGAGAGTACGATACTAAGCTCTTAGAAGTGGTGGATAGGATAGCGAATCCTCATCATTCCCTTAACCTGAGGAAGGTGATGGCTTGCTGCTCTATTCCTGAGGGAATAGTACCCTTATTTTCGGATCAGGAGCGCCTTTAATAGAGCCCTAGCTAGGGGGTTCCTTATCCTCTCAGCTAGGCCCTCGGTTGGGTAGAGTGATAACCCCTTCTTCACCGATACATCGTATTCACTCGCTAGCTCCCTCATCCTATCCCACAGATCATCGATAGGATAGCCCCCCTCAATTCTCTTAATGACCTCCCTATCTAGCTCTACTCTCTCGATCGCGAGCTCGTAAGCTCGATCGTCTACAATTCCCTGAATATTCTTCTCAGTTAAGAGAGCTTCGTAACTATCTAAAGTGGTCTCAGCGATCTCCCTCCTGCTCATCCAACTAGTCTCGTAGTTAAGTGAATAAATCCAGTGACTTGCGAGGAGAGCCTTCCTGTGTCCCTCAAGTCCTCTAAAAAGCAATCTATAGCCATACCTCTCGGGATCGGAGTAAGCCCTGCTTCCAGGGTCTATAAAGGGAGCTAAAGGAGAGATGAAAGAATCCAAATTCTTAGATATTTCTCTCATCTTTCTGAAATACTCAGCAACTTTAGTGCCTTGATCCCTAGTTTGAAGGGGGAGACCTATCATGAAGTAGAGATCTAATCTGGTGAAATCGAGTTCCTTAGAGTATCTAATCATCTTCTCGAGGGAAAAGTTTGCGTATGGTCTTCCAAAAGCCCTTCTAACATTCTCGAAGGGGCTTTCCGGAGATATCTGAAGGTACACGTTATGAGAAGCTCCTCTCAGGGCCCCGAGAACCTCTCTAGGAGGAGGTGTGAAGAACTCGAAGATCAATTCGTTCTCCAGGTCAAGATCCCTAAGAAGTTTTGAGACTCTCTCCAACCTACTGATACCTCCTATCCTGAGATCCCCTACGAAGAAAATTGGCACCTTGGATATGTTGGATATACCTTCGACTTCCTCAGCTATAGCTTCCGGAGACTTCTTAGCTAATTTGCTCCTCGCGAAGCAGCTCCCGTATGCATACCTTGATCCCCCGCAGGTCACGCAATCGAAAGGACATCCCTTCACCGTTATGACACCAGCTATAGGGGCTTCTTGGAAGGAAGCGAATGGGGAGCTAAGCATGAGGTCCTTGGTCTTCCTTAAGTTCCTCAAAAGGAACCCGTGGTCTATTTGGAAGTCGTCTAAGGATTCAGGGACCCAACTGATAGAGTTCTCCCTAATCCTCCCGTCCTCCCTCCAGATCACATTAGGGGCTCTCTCAGGACCCTCCTCTAGGTACTTGAGAAGGGGGAGTTCACCACTGTCCCCTGTGATTACAGCGTCTACGAAGGAATATGAGCTCATTATCTCGTGTCTGAAGATAGTAGAGGATAGACCTCCTAGGATCACCTTGCTGTCAGGATGAAGTCTTTTGATGAGTCTAGCTATCTCTATCGCTCCCTGAGCGTGAACCATCCAGTGGAGGTCTATACCGAAGGTATCAGCTTCTACTCCCTTGAGGTAACTCTCCACATCGAAATCAATATCCTCCAGCATCTTCGCTGCTATGTTGAAGATCGTTACATTGAAGCCGTGTCTCTCCAAATAGGTAGCAAGAGTCAAAAATCCGTAAGGTATCATATCGAACACGTAGCGTGAGGGGATGACTTCGCTGACCATATAAGCGTAAGAAGGGATCTTCCTGAAGTCGTAAACGCTAGGAGGGTGAATCAGAGCTACGTCTAGCTTCAAGTCTCGACACCGCGGTGACGGTGATCTTTATTTACTTAACTTTTTCCCGTAGAAAGGATGGATATGGAGGAACTGATATCAGGTTTGAGGAAGCTCCAACTTTCGTTAGTACTTCTTCTCGTATCTCAGATCAATCTAGCATTAATGGAACAATCGGAAGCGTTAATGGGTTATGATCTGAGGCTTCAGTTAATGCTCTTATCAGCGGCCCTCATCCTCTTATCCTATGCTCTCGCTCTCAGGGGACTGACTGATGCCTGCAATACTTTAAGTGGGGTCTTCTGCGTCATAAGGAGGTTAGTGAAGTACTTGCTCCCGGCTACGCTCATCTTCACCATAATAGGGATCTCCTATACTTACGAGGACCTTCAGAGCCTTACCCTAGGGATCGACGCTTTCTTGGAGAGACCGATCCTCCTGCTCCCGACGATCCTCTTCACTCTATTGTTGGTTATAATAGCCTACTCCCTTCTGAAGCTAGGCTCATCAGTAGGGTCGAGTCTCATGAAGGTAGGGTCCGTCCTACTGATACCATCACCACTCGTCGTGGTAGCTGGCTACCCTACGTACGGTTCGTTAGTAGCTATAGTAGGTTCCCTAATCTCACTGATCTCATTAACGAAGCTCATTAAAGCAGAGGTAGAGGTAGTTGAAGAGGAGCAGGTGGAGCTTCCTGAGGAGTACGAGGAGGAACCTGAGGAAGTTCCCCAAAGACCCAGGAGGACCTTAGAAGAGAGACAACTACCATCTATGAGGGAGAGGCTTGAGATAGAAAGACTTGAAAGAGTCTCAGCTAAACCCAAGGAGAGGAGAGCAAAGCTCTTAGGACCCAACGGTCTCACTATAGAGCTCGAGCTCGGCGTGAGGATGTTCGGCAGGAGGAACTTCTTAGGTTACGTCCCTGAGGAGGACCTCGACTACATATCGAGGAGGCACTTCGAGATCAAGGGTACTAAAGAGGGGTTCTTCATAAGGGACCTAGGGAGCCTGAATGGCACTTGGGTGAACGGTAACAAGCTAGAGAGGGGTGAGTACGTCAAATTGACCAACGGTTCCGTGATAGATGTGGCTGAAGTGATCAGACTCAGGTTCTCTCTGGAATCGGAGGATCTGGGTGTCCCTGAGATATGAGTGAATCATTCCTTAGGGGGATAGATGGGTACAAACTGATAAGAACATTGAGAGAAGGAGGTTTCTCAGAGATATTTCTCGCAAAGAGGGAGAAGGAGCTAGTAGTGATAAAGGTCCCTAAGGGAGATGAACTTTCAAGGCATCTCCTCATCGAAGAAGCTGAGATACTAAAGGAGGTATCTAAGCCGTTACCTCATGATAACATAGTCGCGTTTATAGAGCTTATAAAGAGCATCCCTGCGCTCGTTGAGGAGTACGTCCCCGGTCCGACGCTGAGGGAAGCTTTCTCGGGGAGAATAGCTACGCAGAGCGATGCTGTAAGGATAGCCCTAGGGTGCCTTTCGGCTCTGGAGAGGATACACTCACTGGGGATAGCTCACGGGGACGTGAAGCCTGAGAACATAATACTTCCTGAGCCCCTCCATCCGGTCTTGGTCGACATGGGGGTCGCTAGGAGATTCGGGAGCAAACCTCTAGCGGGTACCATGGGCTGGAGCGCCCCTGAACTCCTGAGAGGAGAGATATCGCCTGAATCAGACATATACTCTGTAGGAGCTCTACTCCTATTCATGCTTACAGGTAAGGATCCTCCTGATGACCCTTCATCGATAAAAATCCCTAAAAATATCTCTGATAGTCTCAAATACGTTTTAGAGAGGTCAATCAACCCTCAGCCTTGGGAGAGGTTTGGAAGTGCTAGAGAGATGTCCTTGAGTCTCATGGGAAGGAGGATACCACAGGGAGAGGGTCCTAGGCTCGTCATACAGGGTAAGGTGGTTCCCGTTACAGCTAAGGTAACTCTAGGTAGAGAAAAGAGACAAGGCGGTACTGGTAATGCAGACATTTGTCTCCAGGAGCTCGGGGACAGGAGGATCCTCCCGCCCGGGCCCCCGATAGGATGGGTGGAGATATCTAGAGTGGGTAGCGAATACTGGATAAGCGATATGGGAGCTCCAGGAGGAGTCTGGGTACAGGAAGGAGGTACTTGGAAGAAGATCGTTGACTACCCGCTCAAACACGGTCAGCTAATATCTATAGGGCTGAGGGTAAGAGGTAGGATGACTCTTCCCTACGTACTGGGCAGGTTCTACATGCGGTGACACTCTTAGCTTTTAAGGGTCTCTAGAAGGTACTCAGAGGGTGATCTCCCCTGAGCAATGAAATAAGTCAAGGTTCTGATAGTCTGAGGGATGTCAGGAGAAAGATCGCAGTAATGAGTGGAAAGGGTGGTGTTGGAAAGACCACGGTTTCAGTTAACATAGCGGCTGAACTAGCGAGGAGGGGTTACTCGGTAGGCTTACTAGATGCTGACCTTACAGGACCTAATATCCCTAGAGCCGTCGGATTGATCGGTTCCCGATTAGCTTTTGAGAACAGTAAGATAATACCTGTGAACGGACCCTTAGGTATGAAAGTAATATCATTGGGCTTCATGTTAGAGGACGAGGATGCTGTTATATGGAGAGGGCCTCTAAAAGCTAAAGCAATGAAGGAACTCATTGAAAACGTTTACTGGGGAGAGTTGGAGTTTCTAGTGATAGATCTCCCTCCTGGGACTGGCGATGAACCACTTAGCGTGATGCAGCTAATTCCTCTTGATGGGATGGTTTTGGTGACAACACCTCAGAAGATAGCTCTGATGGATGTGAGGAGAGCTATAAGGATGGTTAAATTGATGAACGTAAGAGTTCTCGGATTAATTGAGAACATGAGTTATTTCATATGTGAAGATGAGAGAGTGAGAATATTCGGTGAAGGAGGAGGAAGGAGGCGTGCGGAAGAGGAAGGAGTGCCGTTCTTGGGGGAGATACCTATAGACCCTAAGGTAACTGAGCTCATGGATGAGGGTAGGATCGTGACTTTAGAGTGCCACGGAAGCTCGGTAGCTAAGGCATTCAGCGAAATAGTCGACCTGATATTGAATCAGATGAGTTAGGCGACATTAGAGCAGTCTCTAAAAGTCATTCCTATTTAATTAAAATATTGTTTTTATAATTTTCCTTATCAATAATATTACTAAAATTAAAATTTTTAATAAAATTTCATTAAAAAATATTCGAAATATAACAGATTAAGTAGTTTACATACACTTTATCTTCAAAAAATAATGATTATATTAAATGAAACGGTTGCATTAGTAAGTTAGGAAATGGGGCATGAAACATTTATTTAGGTGGTCTTGAAGATAACTGCTGATGAGAGCAACGAAAATGTTAGTTGCTATGAGCTTAACTTTAATTATGCTAATGACGATAACTGCTTCGGCAGATACCGGTTGCGAGGCCGTAGATACATCATTGAATAAACGCCCTGAGGTAGTTAATGTAAACTACACTATAAGGGGCACGACGGTATACTTCACAGCGTTAGTAAAGGATGATGAGTTCAGTAAAGGCCTTAAGGAAGTTATATGGGACTTCGGTGATGGGAATGTCGAGAAGAAGTACGGCGGATGGGCGAAGGTGAATGAAACGAAAGTGAGTGGTAGCACGTACTACCTTTACGAGCTAAGTGTATCTCATACATATAAAGACTACAGGCAGTACACTATCGAGATAAAAGTTAAGGATATATTCGGCTTAGTAGGTACATACACCTCCTCCATAACAGTGAAGAAGTCGAATGTCCCTCCTCTAGTAGAACTGGAAGATGTACAGCCGAACCCAGCTAAGCCCGGCGAGAAGGTGACGTTCCTAGTACAAGCATCAGATCCCGATGGACGTGTAACTACCTTCTACTGGGACTTCGGTGACGGGGATAAGCAACAAGGCGCCAACTTAACGAAAGTCACTCATGCGTATTCAAGGGAAGGGGTTTACACGGTCAATGTGAAGGTAGTAGACGACAAGGGTGCAACTTCGAACGAAGCTTCAATCAAGGTTTACGTGAAGGCAGAGACTATAACAGCTAAGATCCAGAATAGAGCACCTATAGTCACATCGGTGACATTAACCCCACAAGAACCGGCTCCCGGTAATGTAATATCCTTCAAAGCATCGGCATATGATCCTGATGGCGACCCTATCACTACTTACACCTGGGACTTCGGTGACGGCACCGTGAGGAAAGGCGGTGCTGAGATGAAGTACTCGTATCCTAAGGAGGGGGCTTATACTGTTAAAGTAAAGGTAATAGACTCAAAGGGCCTTGAATCCCCTTACTACACAGTTAGCGTAGCCATCAAGGGGAATAAGCCACCGCAAGCTTCTATAATATCTATAAAGAGCTCCGATATGGTAACCTTCCTCTTCCAAGGGATGGGAGTAGATCCAGACGGCCAAGTAGTAGCTTACGAGTGGAGGATGGGCGATGGGAAGACCTTCACTGGTGAGCTTGAGGGTAACTCGATCCCTCACAGGTACATAAATTACACTTACTCTAAGAGCGGAAATTACACTGTTAGCTTCAGGGTGAGGGACAAAGAGGGTGCTTGGTCAAATTGGGTGAGCGAGAGGATCACAGTGAAACTCCCTGAGAAGTTAGCTTCAGCCGCAGTATCTTGGCTAGGCTTTGATAATATATGGGTTACTGCAGGCGCCGGAGCACTAATAGTGTTATTAGCTAGCTACTTATCTCTCAGGGACTCTAAGAGGAATAATTTCATCGAAAAAGCGAATTCATCAAAGAAAATCATAGTCAAGAGGAGTCAAGCTAGGGAGAGGAGAAGCAATAGCCCTAAGTATCATTACAGAGACTACAGGAGCTACGCGAGGAGGGGATCGAAAAGGACCCCTTGGGACTGATAGAGAGCATTAGAGACTATAACTTTGCCCCACCCGTTATACACGCAATTAATCTACGGACAGCCTCATTATCCGAAAGTCTGTAAATTCTAGCCCTCCCTATGGTGATCTCCTCTAGAACACCTATCTCGTTTAATGCCCTCAGGTTCCTCTTAGCACTTTCGTAGGAGACACCAAGCTCCCTAGCTATCCTGCTTATGTTAGCTCCTTTCCTCCCGAGTAAGTATCTCATTATCCTGATCTTAGTCCTGTTGCTTAGGCTCTCAACTAGCAGGTCTTCCCAATCCAAACTAACCACCTTCTAAGGGATTACCTCTAACGTATTATTGTACTTAGGGTAATAGAGTTCCTCTACGTTCACGATACCGTCATCGATGAGCTCTTTAACATCACTTTCAATTCTAACTATAATATCGATAGTCTCTTTGACTACATCACAAACGGAATTGAACCCTTCCTCCCCCCAGAGGCGCTCCATGTAAGCGTAGAGACACCTTCCCCCGCAGTACCTAAAGTACCTACAGCTCAAGCAGGGCTCTCCTAACCTCACTTCAGTGAACTTACTGTCACCTAACCTCCCGACTTGAGCCCAATCCGAATCCACGGCGATAGGGCAAGCTAATACCCTCCCATTCGGCAGAACAGTTAAACTCTCGCTACCGGCTCCGCAAGGAGGCGACGGTAGGTCACCGAAGAGAACTGCTCTCATCGTCCCTAGGAAGGGGGCTATGCCTAAGACTCTCCCTCTTCTCATCTCTTCGATCCAGAGGGAGACGAGTCTCTTTATGCTGGGAAGGTAGTAGCGTCTAGCCCACTCCTCAAACCCCCATCTCTCCGACCAGATCACATTGAGTTGCCAGTGGACGTGATCAAAGAGCCCCAGCCCTAGAAGGTGCGTGATGTCCTCATAAATATCGGTTCCTTCCCATGCGGTCATCCTAGCTACTAAATCGTTTGAGAACCCAAACTCCCTCAGTGTCCTAGCTGTTCTAACCACCTCCCTATAGTTCCTCTCCCCTCTCTGCTTATCGTTGACCTCGGGCCTACCGTCTATGGAAAGTAGCACCGAGTCGAAGGAAAGCCAATACCTCTTAGGCAAGTTATTGATCAGCGTACCGTTCGTCTGTATGACGAACTTACCTCCCCAACCTCTCGAGGTCAGGGAATCCATCACCTTCATTATCAGTTCAGGATTGAGGAGGGGCTCTCCTCCGTAGAAAGCCACATCAGAATTCCTCTCAATGATAAAATCAACTAAATCGTCAACGAAGTACTCCTCTCTGTAAGGCACGAGTTTAGGGTCGAAGCTACCGCCACAGTAACCGCACCTCATATTACACTGTCCTGTGGTAGTGATTATAGTGATCAACTCGACCTCACCGAAAGACTCTCAAGTTAGTGGAATGTTTATTTATTTCAAGTGGTCGATTTTCGTCCGATGCCATATGACCTCATTGAAGGTCTCGCTTTCCCACAGGCCTCCTGTTGATGAGCAGCCTATAGAGATCGTTGAGAGGAAGGGGATAGGGCATCCGGACACTATAGCAGATGGAATTATGGAGAGAGTCTCTCTAGAGTTGAACAAGGAGTATCTGAGGAGGTTCGGGGGTTTACTTCACTATAACGCTGATAAGTCCCTACTAGCGGCTGGAGTGACGGAGCCTGCTTTCGGTGGTGGAAAGGTAATAGAGCCTATGCTCGTCATCTTCGGCGATAGAGCGACTATATCACTAGCTGGGGAAACGATCAACCTCAGTGAGGTGGTAAAGAGAGCAGCTAAATCTTGGATAAAGGAGAACCTGAGGTTCGTAGATCCGGAGCTACATGTAAGGTATCAAGTGGAGATGAAGCAGGGGAGCGCTGAGCTTACGGATATATTCAGAAGAGGTAGCAAGGTGATGGGAGCTAACGATACATCGGCTGCTGTAGGTTACGCGCCGCTCTCTAGGACTGAGAAATTAGTCTTAGACGTAGAGAGGTTCTTGAACTCGAAAGATTTCAAGAGGAGCTTTGAGGAAACGG
Organism: Candidatus Korarchaeum sp.; assembly: GCA_033582115.1. Classification (GTDB taxonomy): domain Archaea; phylum Korarchaeota; class Korarchaeia; order Korarchaeales; family Korarchaeaceae; genus Korarchaeum. The sequence goes on from JAVQRZ010000002.1 coordinate 8,910, forward strand.
GTGAGGATGTCAAGGTGATGGGAAGCCGTCATGATGGCAAGCTAGACTTGACAATAGCTCTAGCTTTTGTGGATAGGTTCATATCGAGCGAATCAGAGTACTTCAGGCGGAAGGAGGAAGTACTAGAGGAGGTGAGCTCCTTCCTCAGTGAGAAGTATGGAGATAAGTTCGAATCGATAGAAGTGCACTTGAACACGTTAGACGTTAGGGGAAGGGGTGTAGGAGGCGTCTACCTCACCGTACTCGGTACTTCCGCCGAAGGGGGCGACTCCGGTCAAGTAGGAAGGGGGAACGGAGTTAACGGAGTTATACCCCTCATGAGACCTAGGAGCTCGGAAGCAGCCGCTGGTAAGAACCCTGTGAGTCATGTCGGAAAGATATACAATGTTTACGCTTATGAGATCGCTAGAAAGATAGTTGATGAAATACCGCAAGTTAAGGAAGCTTACGTATGGCTCCTCAGCAGGATAGGGTATCCGATAAATGAGCCTACTCTCATAGCGGCCGAAGTCTCAACCGAGTCGAACCTAGAGGAGCTGAGGAATCAGGTAGAGGAGATACTCCTCAGAGAGATCTCTAAGATAGATCAATTCGTTGAGAGATTGATAGAAGGGGAAGTGCCTGTCTACTGAGATTACGGGAGGTTCTAGTTCCTCCTCAAAGCTAGCGATGTGAGGTAGATAGCCTTAACCCTCTCCTCGATTATTTTAGTAGCTTTCTCCCTCAGGTGCTTAGTTCGTCTCTCCCATCCTGAGATACCACTGAGGTCAATCTCAGCAGAAGATCTCTCAGCTTCAACTACCAAGTCCTTAATAGATCCTTCAATTCCCCATAAGCTCCTCGAGACGTCCTCCAGGGAAACTAGATCGGATCCAAGGAAATCTTCGACTGAGGTCCTCAGTTCGAGGACCTTCCCTTCATCCCTCAAACCCTGAAGTATGTAGCAGAGAGCCCTCTGATTGAGCGAGGAGAGATCCTCCCAGAGGGATCTGAGATCCCAGCAAACTAAGGAGAAGCTCTCATTCACACAGCTCTCAATGAGGGATAGATCAGCTCTAGAGGAGTCGAAGAACTCCTTGGTAATAATTTGAACGCTCAGGTTCTCCCCATCGTATAGCCCCAAGAACCCTACCGATAGGTCCCCTCCTAAGTCCACGCGGATGCAATCGACTGAGAGCAACTTGTTAGCTCTAGATGGCTTCGGTATCATGAACACCTTCCCTTCTATCATGAATGGGATCCTCTGCTTCATGATTATGTAATTCACAACCCTCTTCGCGAACTTCTTAGCTAGGTCCCAGTCCAGTCCCCTAGTGACGAGCTCGTAGTGGGCTTCCTCATCGATTAACATCATCATTATCTCGGAGATCTCATCTGGTTCGAATAAGTCAACACTTCTAGCTACTTCTAACCAGTCCAGATCCTCTATAAGTCCAGCTGATTCCGTTTCATGAACCATCAAGACCTTCTTCTCCCCTAAGTTAGCCACCTCGTAGTAGAGGATACCGATCGGTATCCTGAGGGAGAGCCTTAGGATCAACATGAGCGTCGCTAACCCTACCCTCAGCCAGCTCAAGTCCTCTCTTGGATCCAACTCCACTGAAATCCCGTAGGTGTAGTCCCTATATACTCCTCCCGTAGGTGCTATCACAGGCAGGGATCTGCTCTCCCTGAGTAGCACAGTGGTCTCCCCTACGTTAACTGGCTTAACCTTAGAGGAGATAAGTCTCCAGTATACTCTATTCGGAACCTTAGTCCTCAACCCAAACCCATTGGCTGGAGGGTCCACCACGCAAATGACCTCGCTCCCGATCCTCCCCTTGTAGTAATCTTCTATTAACTCAGGTCTTTCACCCCATTCTGATTTCACTTTCTCGTACTCCTCCAGCATGAAAGCAAGAGCATCGAATGAGTAGATGGTAGAGTAATTGAAGGGTTCCTCTAATACTCCGGTCACTACTCTACCTTTCCTCCTGAAGTCAACTACGATAGCATCATTCCCATAGTCTATGCAACCCGGTTGGAACCTCTCGACTAGATCGCAGTGCCCTATGTCCTCTAAGTACCTTTGATTATCATCCTCCTTAAGGATCCTCTTGAAGCCATAAGGGAAGCCGAACTCATAGAAGTTCATCATCTCCCAGACCCTTCTCCCCCTATCCGTCAGCTCGCCTTGAGATACGAGACCTAGATCGACTAGTAGCTTTACCTCATCCTCTATCAGGAAACGCTTCAAGTCAGGGCTAAGTAGCTTGAAGATACCCTCGAATAACTTTGAGTACTTGTTCCTCGGGTTCACTAGTGTTATCTCCAGAGGGAGCTTGAGCCACTTATTAAGAGCATCAACACCTCTAGAGAGGAGCTCTCTATCCCACTTGTAGAGCGGGAAGATCAAGCTCTCCGTCCAACCGACCTCTTCTCTCCTTCCCTTTCTCCCTTCTCTCTGCTTGAACTCCCTCAGGCTTTCAGGAAGGCCTAGATGCACTATCCTTATCACGTTCCATATATCCAAACCTTGAGATAGGGTTCTAGGACTTATGAGGATCTTTAACTCCCCTAATCTCGCAGCGTCCTCTATCTCCTCTCTCTCCTCCTTGGAAATTAAGTGATGGTGAGAAGCTACTCTGATCGCACCGAACTCATTAATTAACCTCTTCCTCAAGTTCTCCGCGCTTCTTATACTGTTAGTGAAGACTATAGTCACCCCATCGTCCCTCTCGAAGTGAGAGATCACCTCCGCTGGATCCATGAGGTGCTGAGGGCAATCTATA
>JAVQRZ010000003.1:0-8109 GCA_033582115.1 Candidatus Korarchaeum sp.
AACGAACTTCTCTGGGCAGCTTTATCGACACACTCATCGATGCTAGTAAGCTACGTTAGAGCGAGATCAGAGTCCTTAGGAGTTAGAGGGACGGAGTTCAGTCTGGCGGGAAGGGGAGAGAGGATATTGGTATCAGCCCTCTTCTGCGCTGTGGATATGGTCCACTTAGGACTTATCCTCATAACACTGCTCAGCTACATCACCTGCTTGGAGAGGTCTTGCATATTCTTCAGGGAGCTTAAAAAGAGGAGTTGAGGTTTTCAGAGGGTATCCATGTACTCCTCGGCTTTCGGTATCTCCTCCTTCATCCCCTTCCTCTTCCTTATCTCCAGCACTACTTGCTCCATCAGGTTCTTCGGTAGAGGCTCCCAGTGAGAGAATTTCGTCTGCCAGAACGCTCTACCACTAGTCATACTCCTCATCTCATTGCTGAATCCTCCTAGGGTCTCCCTAACCGGAATGTAGCCCTTCACTATGCTTATTCTACCCCTCTCCTCTATTCCAAGAACCTTCCCCCTCTTCTGGGATATCAGCGATATCACAGAGCCTATCAGTTCGGGAGGGGTGGAGACCTGTATCTCATAGATCGGTTCCAGTAAGACAGGATTTGCGCTGAGCATTGAGCCGAATATCGCTTTTCTAACGGCTGGAGTCAGTTGAGCAGGCCCTCTGTGAGCTGGATCCTCATGTATCATAGCGTTAACAAGTCTTATCGCGACCCCCATCACGGGCTCGCCTGCTAGTGGACCTTCTTTCATCACCCACATGAAGCCCTGTCTCAATATCTCCCTAACCTCATCCAACCTTTGGACGCCAACCGTCCTGTTTACGAAGAGGTTGTAGTTTTCCTCGTCTATCGTCCAGACGTTCCTAGCATCTTCAGTGTCCATCTTCCCCTCTTCTCTGAGCACCTTAGCTAGGGTCCTGCTGTCCATCCTCTCGTTCACCTTACCCTCCCTTATCAGGGATACGATCTCCTCGTTCAGTGGTGAAGCTGTGACCCATATCCTGTTCAGTTTGTTCGGCGACTTCGCTAGCACCACGTCGCTCGTTCCCCTAACGCTCTCCCTGTAAACTACGGTGGGTTCGCTTACATCGAACTCTAGTCCTGCCTTGCTCACCTCATAAAGTGATATCTCTAAGTGGAGCTCCCCAGTTCCCTTCAGAAGTATTTCCCCTGTCTCCTGATTATGTATCATGACGAGATTGGGGTCTTGGAGGGTAAGTTTCCTCAAAGTATCTATCAGCTTAGGTAGGTCCTGAGGGTTCTTGGCTTCGATCGATACTGTAACTACGGGTTCTGTAACATACCTTATGGCTTCAAATCCCGATATAACTCTGTCCTTCATTGCTTCCGCTACTACGGTCTCCCCTGAGCTCGCTGAAGTGAGCCCTAGGACTGCGGCTATGTTACCAGCTGGTATCTCGTCCATCCTCATCCTGTACGGACCCATGTATATGCTGGTCTGCTGTATCTTCTGCTTCCTCTTCGCGTTTATCAGGTAGACATCCTCCCCTTCTCTGAGGGTACCACTGAACACCCTTCCAGTCACCACTATGCCGGCGTGAGGGTCTATCCTAACAGCGTTAACCCCCATTATCAGAGGGCCGTTAGAATCGCACTCCTTAAGCGCCCTGAAGATCTCCTCATCGTGCTTATCCTTCCAGAGTCTCTCAACCCTGTAAGACTGCGCTTCGATAGGATTGGGAACATGCTGTGTTACCATATCTAGCAGAGCCTCATGGACAGGTATCTCCCTCCTCAGGGCGAGACCGTCGGGATCTTCAGCATATATATCTGCTATATCTGAGAACTTGATGCCCTTCTTCATCGCTATTGAGTTCGTTAATCCCCAGCCGTGGAGCGCGGATCCAAAGGCAACGCTGTCATTATCCCACTTGACCTTCCACTTCTCCCTGAACTCAGGTTCGGCATAAGCATCTATGAGACCGTTGAAGTCCCTTACTATCCTGAGGATCTTCTGCTGCACTTCCTGAGGGGTTAGCTTAAGCTCCTTTATGAGCCTGTCTATCTTGTTTATGAAGAGGAGGGGCCGCACCCTCTCCTCCAAAGCCTGCCTAGTCACGGTTTCCGTCTGAACCATGACCTCCTCGACCGAGTCCACCACCACTATAGCTCCGTCTATCACCCTTAAGGACCTAGTCACATGTCCGGTGAAGTCTATGTGGCCAGGAGTATCAACTAAGTTTATCGCGAACTCCTTCCCATCCCTCTGATAATACAATGATATGTTCGCAGCCTTTATCGTTATACCCCTCTGTTGCTCTATCTCATGGTAGTCAAGCGCTCTCATCTCACCAGCCATCTTATCGCTTATCATTCCGGCTGCTGATAGTAAGTTATCTGAGAGCGTCGTCTTCCCATGATCCACGTGAGCTATTATTCCTATGTTTCTGATGTTCCTAGGATCCCTCATGAGTTCCTGCAGGTGATCTATAACCTTCTTGTACTTCTGCAACGCTTATCACCTTCACCCGGAGATCGAGCTTCTAGGGGGTTAAAAAGGTTTATTATAGGAGGCTCCAGGCCCACCGAGGTTTTTAAATCGATAAGCCCAATAACATGGGAGTGATGAAATTGAGTTCAGTGAGCCCTAGCTACTATCAAAAGCTCTTCGGTCTCACTAGAAACCCTTTTCTGAGATCTTCTTTAATCGAACTCGAGGATCCAACCTCTATATTCAGCAAGCAGTGGGTAGATGACGTCTTAGATTCTCTAGCTGCTGAGACGATGTCCGGTGTGGCGTCAGCTTTCGTAACGGTTACAGGTCCCCCGGGCTCCGGTAGGAGCCTGAGGCTACACATACTCAGGTACTCCTACCATAAGGCGGATTTAGATGGGATATATCAGGAGATATCAGCTGTAGAGGGACCTGATGCGATAGACAGTATACTCTCCACGGTTTACGAGAGATCTAGGGGAATATCTAAAGCCTTGAAGAAGATGCTGTTGGGCATGCCCGAGACACTCACCGAGGACGAGCTCCTCCAACTGAAGGCCTCACCCGCAGACGCTGGGGATATGATAGTGAGGTCTCTCAATTCTATCGCCCCTACAGCTCTACTGTTAGATGACGTTCACAACATGCTCTACACGGATGAGAGGTGGTCCTTCTTCTTCTTCGAGATGGTGAGGGAGATAGTCTCCGTCATGCCTGAAGGCATACTTATAGTCTCTGCGATGAGCGATGAAGCTTATGAGGAGATAGATAAGAGATTCCCTGCGTTGACATCAAGAGTTCACGAGAGGATCGCTATACCGCCGCTTACGGATGAGGAAGCTATAAACTTAGTATCCAGGAGGTTAGGCGTCTTCAGGAGCAGGGTTCCCGAACTCCCCTTAGAGCCTCTGAGCGAGGACGTAGTCGTAGCTGCTAACAGGCTCGTTGAGGGCATACCCGGGAAGCTCTTAGATATCCTCTCGAAGAGCTTGGAGGTCGCTGCGATCTTAGGTAGGAGTAGGGTCGATATGTACGTCTTCGATAAGGTGATAGAATCTGAGATGGAGTTTATCGATTATGTGAAGAGAGCCCCTCCGAGGATGAGGAAGGAACTCGAGATAATACTGAGGAACTTCAACGGAGGTCCCGTAGTCCTTGAGAAGGTCGCTATAGAGGCTGAAATACCGGTCTCAATAGCTTACTCAAGGTTAGAGGCATTAGTGGTCTCTGGTCTGCTCGAGAAGGATAGATCAGGGAGGTACTATATACCCAAGGAGGCCATCAAAGTTGAGAGAAAGGAAGAGAAGGAGGTTAAAGAAGATAAGCTTAGAAAGAAGGAAGAAGATCAAAAGAAAATTCCTAGAAGTATTTTAAGACTTAAGAGAGCTAGAAAAGGTTTCTTATGGTGATTGAAATTAACCAAGACCACGCAACAGCGAGGGAATCGTTATTAATTTATAACTCTAGTTGGAAGTTGGTGATCCCATGGGCGCAAGGGAGCTTCTCCTTAGAGTGAAAGGAGATGGGAGAAATTTCCTCCTAGAGCATGAAGCGAAGTTCTTCATCGCTGACTACGGAATACCAGTGACTAAAATCAAGTTAGCTAAGAGTGAAGATGAAGCAGTAGAGTTTGCAAGGCAAATAGGGTTCCCTGCCGTTCTGAAGGTAGTCTCCCCACAGGTGATCCATAAGAGCGATGTAGGGGGAGTTAAGGTCAACCTGAAGAACGAGGAGGAGGTCAGGAGAGCTTACAGGGAGATAGTAGATAGCGTGAGGAAGAGGATCCCTGAAGCGAAGATAGAGGGGATCTTAGTTCAAGAGTTCGCGCCCCCAGGCGCTGAGCTCATAATAGGATTGATAAGGGATCCTCAGTTCGGACCGACCGTGATGTTCGGTCTAGGTGGTATATTCGTTGAGGTGTTCAAGGACGTTTCTTTCAGAGTTGCCCCGCTCTCCGAGCAGGACGCTGAGAGCATGATAAAAGAGATAAAGGCTTACAAGATCCTCACAGGGTTCAGAGGAGCAGAGCCAGTAGATATAAACGCGATAAAGGATGCTCTAATCAAGGTCGGTAGGATAGGAGTGGAGAACGAGGAGATAGCGGAGATGGACCTCAACCCTATAATCGCTTACCCCAAGGGAATAAAGGTAGTAGACGCTAGGATCATCTTAAGGTGAGAGCTTGGCTAGGAAGATATCAGAACTCTACGAGATGCAGGTCTACTCTACGGATGGGGCCTTCTTAGGGGTAACGGAGGACTTCACGTTCGATGATGTGGAGGGGAAGCTAGTCGAGATAGAGATCAGCACGGGCAGGAGAGGGGAGAGGAGGAGGATCTCCTACGACTCCGTGAAGGCTTGCAAGGACATCTATATAGTGGAGATATGAAATATGAGGGGAGTTACCTCCCCTTGAACTCGACTTTCCTCTTCTCAAGGAAAGCGCTGATCCCTTCTCTTGAGTCCTCAGTTGAGAAGACCAACCCAAATGCTAAAGACTCTATATCGTATCTCTGACCATTGAATAGAGCTTTGTAAACCTCGATAGCCTTTGAAGGTCTCTCTGATATCTTCATAGCTAAGTTCCTTGTCTCCTCCTCCAGTCTTTCGTGGCTCACCACTCTGTTAACTAAACCGATGCGGAGAGCTTCATCAGCTCCTATCATCTCCCCTGTGAATAAGAGTTCCTTAGCCTTAGCTAAACCTACGAGTTCCGGGAGCCTGAAGGATCCTCCCCCACCTGTTATTATACCTAAGGTTATTTCAGGTTGGCCTAGCTGAGCCCTATCACTAGCTACTCTCAGGTCACAAGCCATAGCTAGTTCTAAGCCTCCTCCGAGAGCGAAACCATTTATCATCGCTATCACAGGCTTTGGGAACTCCCATATCTCCCTGAAAGCTTTATTGAGTTCTCTTGAGAACTCAAAAGCGCCAATCGGGTTCATCCCTCTGAACCCCTTGACGTCCGCTCCAGCGCAGAAGGCCTTCCCTGAGCCCGTTATCACGACAACCCTGACCTCGTCTCTCCTAGCTTCCCTCAAGGAGGAGAGTATACCTGCTACCATCTCATCATCTAGGACGTTCAACCTCTCAGGTCTACTCAGTATTATCCAAGCGATCGGGAGGGTCTCCCTGTAGATAACTGGACCGAACTCAAGTTGTCTCGCTCCGTAATCGTAGAACCCCCTGCCCGACTTCACTCCGAGCTCTCCCTTGCTCACCTTATCGTTCAGAAGGGGATCCACTGCGTACTCAGGGAGGGCAAACTTTCTAAATTTATCCTCTATCGCTCCCTTCACTCTATCCAACCCGTACTCGTCAGCCATCCTCAGTGGACCCTTTGGGAAGTTCAACCCAAGCACTACAGCCTTATCTATCTCCTCAACAGATGCGACCTCGTTCCTAACGAGCCAAGCAGCTTCATTCACAGCCATACAGAGGATCTCAAGAGGGTCGAACTCCGCATCGGGATTGGCAGGTATCTGAGGCCTCCCCTTACTCCAATCATAGAACCCCTGACCGCTCTTAGCTCCGAGCATCCCTTTGCTAGGTAGTTCCGACCACTTGGAGCAGGGTGTGAGCACGAACCCCCTCCTCACCATAGCGTCTACTATATCCCTCATAACGTCCAAGCCTACGTAGTCTGAGAGCTCGAAGGCCCCCATCGGTAAGCCGACCTTACCCTTCAGAGCGGAGTCAATTAGGTTTATGTCGAATCCCTCTCTCTCGGAGATCAAGCAAGCTTCATTGAGCCACCTAACCAGTATCCTATTGACGATAAACCCAGGAACGTCCTTCTTAACTAATACAGGCTCCTTTCCCATGGATTTAGCCAACTCTAACGTCTTACTGATAGTCTCCTCCGATGTGCGTTCTCCCCTCACTACCTCAACGAGTCTCATTAGCTGAGGGGGGTTAAAGAAGTGCATCCCTATGAACCTGTCCGGCCTACCCGTTACTGAGGCGAGTTCAGATATGGGCAAGCTACTCGTGTTAGTTGCAAGTATCGCATGAGGAGGCGCTATCCTATCTACCTCCTTCAATGTCTCTGCTTTTATACTGAAGACCTCCGGAACCGCTTCTACAATGAAATCAGCATCCTTAACAGCTAATTCCAGGTTCACTGTTCCGATTATCCTGCTTAAGATCCTCTCCATCTCCTCAGTACTTAGCTTCCCCCTCTCGACGAACTTACTTAAGCTAGCCCTTATCCTATTGATCCCACTCTGGACGAAATCCTCCGCTATATCCCTGATCACTACCTCATAACCTGACATCGCGGCCACTTGGGCTATACCGTGTCCCATTGTTCCAGCTCCTAAAACAGCTATCCTCCTGACCAAGAGCACCCCCTCACTGAGCTTGGGGTAATTAAGAAAAAAGTTTGGGTTCAAGCTAGCGAGGCGATGATGTCCTCCTCTCTCACTCTATCCTCAGCTGTGAAGAGGTAAAGCTTTGCGGAGTCCACCCCTTCTTCAACGACTGCTATAACCGGTATCACCCTCCCGAGCTCATCCTCAGCTACACCAGCGTAAACTACGAGGGGCGGGAGCTCAAAGTCATAGATCCTCTTGACCTCAGCTATATCAAGGGATCTTATACCAGAGGGAGGATTGGGGAAATTGGTCCAATCGATCACTATCATGGAGCTCACCTATGGTATGAGGTGGGTAATATATTATATTTATGATTCAACGATCGACGTATAGTAAGGTACGTTTCAAAGTCAACTCCTGAAGCAAGCAACAGCAAGATACTCTAAAAAATATTCACAAAATCCTATGAAAGATTTATAAGCAATCCTCACTTAGCGAGTAAGGGGTATATCATGCCCTGCGGTAGGAGGTCCACTCCTAAGAAGGAGGAGAAACCAGTTAAAGAGATAAAAGAAGAAGTAAAACTCGATGAGCTATCAAAGAAGATATTAGACGCTATGAAGAAACTAGGAAAGCCTGTTAAATGCGGAGATATAGCTAAGGAAGTTGGAGTCCCCGTGCAACAGGTAACGGGTAAGATGAGGTCTCTCGTTAAGAGCGGTTTAGTGAGGAAGGGGGAGGGGGGTACCTACAACTTAACGTAAAATCAACCCTATTTTTAGTTTTAAGGACGTTAGCTAAGTTGAGATAGATGAGACTTTACTGGGATCCCATCGAGAACGTACCGCTCCTCTCCAGAGGATGTTCCGATAGTGAGCCCTTGATCGTAACCCTCTCGAGAGTGAGCGATCCTAGGCCGGCGATGGAGTGGGACCTTAAGCTGCTGAGGGAAACTTTAGATACTCAATTCGGATCTGGGACTTACAGAGAGCTTTTGATAAATGAGGGAGTTGTCCTTCTAGGCAGGGTTCCCTACTTGGACACGGCTTATGAGGTGGTATCTGACGGTGCAGTACTAGGGCACCTCTTCTTCGACCTCTTCGAGTTCAAGTGGTACTTCAAACCTGGGCCCTCCTCCCTCAGCAGGATAGGGCACAGGATCGAGAAGCTAGGGGCTGAGGGTAGGAGGGGAGAGGTAATTAGAGAAGCTAACTCTGAAGATCCTAAGTTCTTGCTCCTGAGGAACGGAATTGCTGAGAAGATAGGCGATAAGTACGTAGTGATCAAGGAGTTCAAGTCCTTTAGAGAGCCTATTGACGTCAGAAGTAGCT
>JAVQRZ010000004.1:0-1605 GCA_033582115.1 Candidatus Korarchaeum sp.
GTAACGATATACGAGAGTTTGACTCCAGCTGAGTGGTTCAGCTTCCTCGGCTACGTTTACAGCATACCGAAGGAAGTACTGAAGGGAAGGCTGAACTCCTTAATAAAAGCCTTCAAGATGGAGGATCACATGGGGAAGTTAGGAGGAGAGCTCAGCTTAGGGAACAAGAGGAAGGCCATGCTCATAAGCGCTCTGATCCACGAGCCTAAAGTACTCATACTGGATGAGCCGTTCTCAGGACTTGACCCTGAGGTAGCTAGGGTGCTGAAGGAGGTGATGAGGAGGAGAGCTGATGAGGGGAGGACTGTAATATTCTCAACTCACGTGCTAGAGCTAGCTGAAGCTATCGCTAACGAGATCACTATAATGCACGCAGGCGAGATAGTTGCTAAGGGGCTGATAGAGGAGCTGAAGGGTAAGAAGGACTTGGAGAGCTACTTCATGGAGGTTACAGGGCTCTCCTCAGAGCTTCAAGAACTCCTAAGAGCTCTATAGGTGGTTTAATGACGTCTTGGAGGAAGATAGCTGAGGTCATAGCTAGGGAAGCTAACTACAGAGCTGGGAAGGAGATGGGCGGCAGGAGGAACCTGAATTTAATGACAGCAGGTAGCGCCTTGAGGTATAACTTATTCTTAATGCTCATCTTAACGATGATATCAATTCTTACAGGGCTATCAGCTCTCTCGGGCAGAGAAGAAGCTCTATTCACTATAATAGTGCTCTTCTTAGTTGAAGTGATGTTAGGGATGCTCTCGATGGCTTTAAACCTCCAAACGATAATCTCTGACGAGCTTCTGCATCCGCTTCAGCACTTCCCAATTGAGGAAGGTGAGCTGAGGAAGGCTCTATCCCTGCTAGGTATATACTGGGGAGGCCTAGCCCTCCCCTTTGCGATGATACCAGCTGGCTTAGTGTTCTCAGTCTTACATGGAGATCTCTCATTCCTCTTAGGATTCTCCTCAGCTTCTATCTGCGCTATGCTCCTATCAATAGCTTTAGGTTATCTAGCTGGCTCAGTAGGAGGGAGGTACACCAGGAGCCTCTCTAGAAGAGCGTTCTCTACAGTTATCTGGGTGATACTACTTGGAGCAGGGCTCATGATGAATCCTGTTCTCAGTGGATTCTCCGAGTTCCTGGGGTCCTCTGAAGGGACTCTCGGGATGTTAACTGCCCTCCCGCCTATCAGTTTCCTCCATATAGCTGGTGATCCTCTCTCCTTCGTATCTTCAATCTTATCAATGATCTTATCCTTAGCTCTCCTCAGGATCGGAACCTCTAGGTTCTGGCGTATCGCTAGCTCGCCCGAGGTAGCTTCTGTAAGGATAGCTAGTTGGAGCATCTCGTTCGGTATTAGAGCTTCCTTAGTGAGGGAGCTCAAGCTATCCTTTAGGAACCCTAGGATGTTTGCTTCAATACTCGTCTACTCGTTCCTCTTCCCCTTGTTCCTCATATTCCCTATGCTCACCAACCTTCAGGAGCTAGAGGAGTTCAGAGGGGTGCTTTCATTGATACCACTCATCTTAGGAGGACTACAAGGATCTTTCGCCCCTTACTACCTCTATATAGTAGAAGCAGCTGGAGCTAAAGCTCTCTACAACCTTCCGA
>JAVQRZ010000005.1:0-1336 GCA_033582115.1 Candidatus Korarchaeum sp.
TCTGGATCGAATGCGATCATGATGAGATAGCGAAGCTCCTCTTAGACCACAAGTACGTTGAAGTCAGTTTAGGAAATCCTACTTTAGTTTCAATGAACCCTAGAGCTGCCATCGAGCTCCTCAAGAGCGATGCTAAGCCCATAGGGTTGGAGGCTATCAGCGAGCTCCCATTGATCTCTAAAGCGTTGAGCATAGATGTATCAGGAGATCCAAAGCTCGAAGTCAAGCTCAGGAAGTTGAACGATTCCCCACTAGTTTACAGCTTCATAGAGTCCCCACACACTGATCCGAAGCACGGGTTCTACGCCTTCTGGATCGAGATGTCTAGAGTAGCTTCCCACCAGTTCGTCAGGCACAGGAGGCTCAGCTTCACGCAGAGATCAGGCAGAGTCACGAAACCTGAGGGCTTCATATTCCCTAAGGTTAGTGAGAAAGCTCTCAGTATGATGAAGGATTACGCTGAGAAGGGGTTGAAGCTCTATGAGGAGCTCCTAGCGATAGGAGTCGAGATTGAGGACGCTAGGTACGTGCTCCCTTCAGCTCTGAAGACGGCTTTGTTCGTCAGCGGTAGACAAGCTGACTGGCACCACTTCCTAGAGCTGAGGTTAGATCCCTCAGCTCAGAGCGAGATAAGGGAGATAGCTAAGGTAATAGCTGATGTCGTTAAGTGATTCAATCGAGGAATCTAGTTAAATCGCTCCTCCTCATGTCAGCGAGTATCCTCTGAACGGTCGCCCACTTCCACCTCACCTGGTCAGCGGGGAAGCTCTCACCCCTCAGGATCCTGATTATAGCTTCCCTCGTCCTCGGGTCGTGAGGGTAACCCGAGCCTAGATCCATCCCGGTGAGGACGCTCAACTCCCTCATTCTCCTGTCCCTCTCGACCTTAGCCACTATGGATGCTGCCGCTACTTGGGTGTACCTCAGATCAGCGTAGTTCTCAGCCTTTATCCTCACGCCTGATCCGGAGAACCGCCTCACTAGCTCTGCGAACTTCCTGCAGTTCCTCATGGGGGAGTCAACTATAGCGTAAACGGGCTTGAGCTCCCTCAAGAGCTCACCCATAACCTCAGCTTCCAGTAAGTTCAGCATGCTCTTTGAGACAGCTTCATCAACTCTCCTAGGTTCGACCACCTTGATAGCGTAAGAATCAGCGTTCTCCACTATAATGGGAAGGAGCTCCTCCCTCTTAGCAGCTCTTAAACGCTTAGAATCAGTAATTCCCGCTTCCCTCAACCTCTTAGCTGCTCCCCTAGATAGGACGACGCTAGCAATAACCATAGGCCCTATCACAGGACCTCTTCCAGCTTCATCGACTCCAGCAGATGGGGAAAGC
>JAVQRZ010000006.1:0-4287 GCA_033582115.1 Candidatus Korarchaeum sp.
ACTTGATGGAGGTCAAGGCCAGAGGGGCCTTCACGATAACAGTCCAACCACCTTGGGTGGGCTTACCATCAGATAGTAGGATAGAAATAGAGGTGACTAGCGAACTGACCTCCCCGATAGCTTACGCAGTCCCCCTCCAGTTACTAGCTTACTACACAGCGGTAGAGCTGGGAAGAGATCCCGATAAGCCGAGGAACCTAGCTAAGAGCGTGACAGTAGAGTGATCACTCTAGAGTCACGAAGAGGACATTGTTACCCCTTATGAAGAGAGTCCCAACGCTCCTCCTGACCTCACCGGATATTGGATCGACCTCCCTAGCAGAATCCAGCACTAAGTTCATCATCTCATCGTAAACTATGAGTTTCCCCATTATCTGGCTTCCGTTCTTCAATCTGACTGTGACCTCAGCTCCGTGGGATTTCTTGAGGTGCGATAAAGGGAAATCCTTACTTGAACTATTCATAATGACATCACCCGAAGAGTGAATAAATTCATTACGCTCACCTGCTGCTCAAGGCTATCCTCTCTAACTCCTCCTTCCTTCTTATAGCGAAGCTCCTGTTCCTATCGTTCTCAGCTGCAGCTATTATCTCCTCAGCAAGAGCTTCAGCTAGGCTCCTAGGACTTCTGAAAGCTTTCATAGCAGCTCCTTGAGCGATGTGCCTTATAGCGAGATCTACCATCCTGCTAGGAGATGTATCGACAGCGTGGAAGTAGCTTATACCTCCGTACATGATCCTAGTGACCTCCTCCCTTATTATCGAGTTATCTATAGCGTCTAGGAGGACCTGTATAGGATTCTTACCTGTTCTGAGCTCTATTATCTCAAAAGCGAATTTTACTGTCCTCATAACCTTCAACTTCTTCCCTTGATTTTTACTATTCACGTGATCCTTCCTGCTTCCAGCGTTCATAGCCTGCCCCATCAACCTGTTCACCAATCTCTCAACGATGGGTACCTCGAGCTTCCCGAACCTCTTGTGCTCATGCCTTCCCCCGGTGTGCGGTAGGTAAACTGGCTTCAAGGAGATGACGTTCTTAAGTGCTGCATTCTCTATCCTCAAACTCTCGTAACTCCACTTACCGAAGAGCTTTATCTCCGGCTTCGATCCGGAGGCCTCGCTCTGGGGATCATTCCCTTCACTCATCAAGATCACCTACTGGGCTTCTCCTTCTTCCCCCGTAGTATCGCTTCAAGAGATACCCCATTGACTTTTATCACCTTGAACCTAACGCCGGGGATATCGCCCATGGACCTACCCCTGGACCCACCTATCCCCTCGATCACGACCTCATCGTGCTCGTTTATAACATTAAGAGCACCATCTCCTGGGGCGAAAGCTGTTATTATCACACCGTTCTTGGCTAATTGGACTTTAACAGCTTTCCTAAGGCCTGAATGCGGCTGCCTAGCTTCGAGACCTACTTTCTCTAGTACTATGCCCCTCGCCATCGGAGCTCCCTCTAGGGGGTCGAACTTCTCCTTCAGTCGGTAGATCCTCCTCCTTATCCTCCAGCTGTGTAGTCTCCTCTCTTTATACTTCTCCTCAAGTACCCTAGCGGCGTAAAGACCCATGGGAGATTTCTTACTCATACTACCACCTCAAGGATTACTCGGTACCCACGTCGCTATTTTAATGTTGTCTATATCGTACCACCTCTTAGCGAGGAGCTTAGCCCTCCTTATCCTCCTACCGTTCCTCCCAATAGCTATACTCTTATCCTCATCTATTACGTAAGCTATAGCTGTTATCCCATCGTTCTGGTGGATTATCTTCACTTTCTGCACTCTAGCAGGACTTAAAAGATTGGTTATGAATCCTTCAGGGTTGTCATCGAACTCAACGACCTCTATGTCATAATCTAGATCCCCTCTTAGGAACCTCTTCATCATCTTCAATTTCCTTCCCCCTCTTCCGACAGCTCTTCCTAGGTCTCCTTTCTCAACTACGAATATAAGCCTGTTCTCATCCTTGTCCTCAACAACGTCCCTCGGGTTGACCCCTAGCATGTCTTGGAAGAGCCTTATGTACCTAAGCTGCTCAGGTGATATTATCACTTTCCTCTTTGAAATCATCGCACCTCCTTACTTCCAACGAGCTCGAGTATCCTCGACTCCCCTTCCTCTACGATGGCTGCAGCTGATACGAAGAAGGGCTTCTTGAAGGCCCTCCCCAGCTCTAACGACCTACCTTGATACCTGTAAAGAGGCACTCCAGCGAGCTTAGAGAGGTACTCAAGCTCCTTCCTGAGGTGTTCCGGTGTATTACTCGCGATAACCACTAACTTAGGGTTTTCACCTAATTTCAACCTCTTTATGACCTTCCTAGCTCCTAATAATACTTTACCTGATTTAAGAGCTAGGTAGAGCTCTGACTCTACGTCGCTACTCATTACCCAACACCTCCTTCAGTTTGCTGCTAAGGTCCCACAGCACGGATACCTTACCCGTACCTATGGGAGGTGTCTGCCCCATTATTAAAGCATCTAGTGGGCCTAAGATCCTATTGACCTCACCCCTCCTAGCGGTATTCAGTATGACGTGAGTGGTCCACTCGAAAGCCATCTTGCTAAGAGGTGTCTTCATCTCACTGAAGAACCCTGAGGAGACGCCCGCTGCTTGAAGCCTTATCGCTTCAATAGTCCCCGAGTAAGTCATGGTATCAGCGACGAGCGATATGTACCTCCTATCGACCTCTAGACCCTGCTCCTCAAGTATGCTAACTAGCTCGTTGAATATGCAGTTCCTCGCAGCTTCGATCCCTAGAACCCTCTCAACCTCCTTACAATCGTTCGTGATAGTCCTCGCTACATCGACGCAGCTCATACTGAGAACAGCAGCTAAGTTAGATCCCGAAGTCCTTATGACGTACTCCTTCCTACCGTCTGTCTCCACGGTCTCGACCCAAGCTCTCTTTATCCCCCTAACGCCCGAGACGGTCTTATCGAGTATCCTATAGGACCAGGACCTGAGCGTCTGGAGGGGCTTCTCCTTGCTGGCAGCTTCATATAGCTCCACTACTATCGTGTCACCTTCTAAAGAGACATCCCCTTTCATGCTCTTAGCAGTGCTCCTTATCAAGTTGATCAGTTTCTCCATCGGTATCTTATTGCTCTCTAGAGCCCTCCTATCGGGCTTGAGTATCAACTGGTAATTGAAGTTATCTATAGCGTACTCCTCTATCAGGTCCCTCACCCTCAGCTCCCTCAGGTGCCTCAGTATCTTCCTCAGGTTGGATAGGTCCTCCTGACACTTGGGCTTCAGGTAAATCCTCATCGTAGGTGTACTAGTCGATGCGTAGAAGACCAGCTCCTTGAACCTCTCCACACCATGCGTCACGTCCATAGCTAGAAGACCCGGAGCGTGGAAGGTCCTCAGGACCATCTGAGTAGTGGGCTCAGCTATGCTCTGGGCGCTTATCAGACCTATGGGTGTG
This sequence comes from Candidatus Korarchaeum sp., assembly GCA_033582115.1. Lineage (GTDB taxonomy): Archaea > Korarchaeota > Korarchaeia > Korarchaeales > Korarchaeaceae > Korarchaeum. The sequence continues at coordinate 3,439 of JAVQRZ010000006.1, forward strand.
AGTACCTCCACCTTAGCTCTCTCGAACCCCTCCTTTAGCTCCTCCAAGATCGCCTTAAGCTCGCTCTCCTTCGGTTTCGCTTCGAATATCCTCTCAGCTAGTGAGAGCGGTAAACCTGCTTCCCTCAAAGCCTCCTCTATCCTCTCCTTAGTCAGCCCTCTCTTCCTCTCCCCCTTGACGTGCTTCTCTATTATCCTCTCTAAATTGACGGGTTCCCTCCTGAAGAGCTTCGTCGGGTCGTAACCATCCCCGCCGAACTTGAACTGTATTACGTGACCCATCGAGTCCCTAACGGTCTCATCATAGGAAACGTAAACGTCCTTAAGGGAGTTAGCGACCCTCCTATAGAAGTAACCGCTGTCCTCAGTCCTCCTACCCTTGTCTATCAGGGACTCCCTGCTCGACATAGCGTGGAAGACGAACTCAGCTGGATTGAGGCCAGTAACATAGCTGTTCTTGACGAAACCCCTAGCCTCAGGGCTCAGATCACCTCTCTGGAAGTAGGAGAGCACTCTATCCCTGTAACCCTTCCTAGGCCTACCGCTCGTCAGGACGAACCCTATCCTAGTCTTAACTTTCTGCTGGCCTACCTGCCCTATTATCTGCGCTAGGTTAGCCATAGATCCCCTAGCTCCCGTCTTAGCCATCACGCTAACGTTAGCCTTCAGATCTATGTACTTAGAGATCACGTTACTAACCTTACCCCAGAAGCTATCTATAGTCTGCACTATATCGAACTCAAGCATCTGCTCCTCTCTCATGAGTCTTAGAAGCTCCTCCTTCGTCCTATATATCGTGATCTTCTTGGTTATAGGCCTGCTCCTTATCAACTTCATTACCTCATCCTTC
>JAVQRZ010000007.1:0-1297 GCA_033582115.1 Candidatus Korarchaeum sp.
GGGGGAAGCTGGAAGGTTCTCGATGAGGGTCACCAAGAGGAAGAAGATTGTGATAGCTTCAAACGTTAACCCCGAGAGGAAAATCGTGCTGAGAACCTATCTGGACCCCTTGAACGCTGAGGTCGTTGAGGCTCCTGCGGATCGGGAGAGCGGTTGCGTTTCCTTGGATGCTCTTAAGCCCTTGGTCGATGAGTCCACAGCTATGGTCTACTTGGAGATGCCTAACTTCTATGGAATCATAGAGGAGGGAGCTGAAGAAATATTTGAGGTAGCTCACTCGAAGGGCGCTATAGCTGCTGCAGGCGTAGATCCCTTGCTAGCAGCTCTCATCAAGCCTCCAGGTGAGCTAGGCGCCGACCTAGTAATAGGAGAGGGGCAGCACTTAGGGAGTCCGATGAGCTTCGGAGGTCCCTCTCTAGGGATATTCGCTGTTAAGATGGACATGAGGTTCATCAGACAACTTCCCGGGAGGTTGATAGGTATGACCAAGACTCAGGACGACTTATACAGGAGCTATTGCATGGTTTTACAGACTAGGGAGCAGCACATAAGGAAGGAGGAGGCTACTTCGAACATAACCACGAGCTCCTCACTGATGGCGATAAGGGCGGCTATCTACATCACCCTCCTAGGTCCCGAGGGCTTGAGGAAGTTATCCGAGAAGATCGCCTACAATACAGCCTACCTCAGGAGGAGGATCTCAGAGCTAAATGGGTTCAGAGTCCCTTTTGACGGAGCGGTCTTCAAGGAGGTAGCTGTAAGCTCATCTACCCCTTGGGAGAGGGTCAACTCCTACCTACTCTCCAAGGGAGTACTCGGAGGGTTCATCTTATCTAAGCTCTTCCCTGAGATGGACATGGGGATGAACTTAGCCCTATTCTCAACGACTGAGAAGCATGGGAAAGCTGAGATAGATCATCTAATCAGCTTGATGAGGGAGGTGAGCTGATGGGTTTCTCTCAAGCTAGGTGGGCTTCGGGGGACGGGGTGCTCGAACCCACTCCCTTCGAGATAGGGAGAATAGGGGAGGGAGGTGTTAGGGTAGCTGAGCCCGAGGAGGAGCTAGTTGAGGAGTTAGGAGGGCTTGATAGCATAATCCCTAAGAGACTTATGAGAGGGGAACTAAAGCTACCGGGCCTGAGCGAACCTGAGGTAGCTAGGCACTTCAACAGACTCGCTCAAATGAACTATGGGGTCGATAGCGGCTCCTACTGGCTGGGCTCCTGCACTATGAAGTACACACCGAAGCTAGTCATGAAAGTAGCTGATCACCCTTCGATTAGGAACCTCCACCCCT
>JAVQRZ010000008.1:0-2421 GCA_033582115.1 Candidatus Korarchaeum sp.
GCGTCCCTCTAGGGACTAGAGGAAGCGACGTTTTTAAGTTCAGTATCCTTAAGAGCTTAGGTAATTATGCTCGCTGTGGAAGTGATTGACTTAAGGAAGCACTTCGGGGACTTAAGGGCTGTGGACGGTATTACCTTCGAGGTAAAGGGAGGCTCCATATTCGGTTTACTTGGACCCAATGGTGCGGGAAAGACCACGACGTTGAGGATGATATATGGGGTATTAAGGCCTGACAGTGGTAGCGTTAGGGTTATGGGGATAGACGTTTGGAAGGATCCCAAGAGAGCGAGGAGTTTGATGGGAGTTATGCCTGAGGACACAGGGATCTATCCTAGACTAACAGCAGAGGAGAACTTGATATATTTCGGTAAGATGAGAGGAATGGACCCATCTAAACTCAAGAGAAGAATAAATGAGCTTCTTAGTACTCTAGGACTTGAGGAAAAGAGATTTACAATAGCTGATAAGCTCTCTAAAGGGCAGAGACAAAAAGTAGCTTTCGCCAGAGCGATTCTCAATGAACCCCCTGTGCTCATACTGGATGAGCCCACTCTAGGCGTGGATGTGGTGAGCGCTAGGGAGATCAGGGAAATGATACTAGCTTACGCTAAATCTGGTAAGACGGTTATACTCTCAACTCACAATATGTGGGAAGCTGAGAGGTTGTGCACTCACGTGGGGGTAATAAGTGAGGGAAGAATGAGGTACGTTGGCAGAAGGGAGGACCTGGAGAGGCTATCTGGTGAGAAAGAGTTTGAGGAGATATTCTTGAGGCTTGTGAGAGGTGAAGTGATTGAGAAGGTTGTTTAAGGGATCCTCAGGTGTTGTTAAGCTTACTAGGGGACTTGGTCAAGCTGGTTATGGGCTTCCGAAGGAAGGATGGATCGTTGTAGCTTGGAAAGAGCTCTTAGAGTCTTTTAGAGATAGGAGGACAATGCTTAATGTCGTGATACTTCCTCTAATACTCATGCCCTTAGTTATATCGCTTCCCTTACTGATGCTCAGCCCTAGAACAGTTCCTCCGAAAGTGATGGTCCTAATCTGTGATGATCAGACCACGGAGATAACTAATTACCTTGTATCAATATCCGATAGAGCGAACATAATTGTGAAAACTGACTGTAGAGCACTTGATAACTACACTGAGATGATACTTAACGGGGAGATCGATTTACTGGTCGAGGTGCCTGATGGCTTCTCCAAGAACCTGAGCGAGGGTAGGAGCTCCCAAATACTTTACTACTATGACCCATTAAGTACGAAATCTTCCTTAGCGATAGGACTTCTAAACGAACCCATAAACTCCTATTCAAGGAAGATACTACTTGAGAGACTAAAGAAGATCAACTTAACTGTGGATTACGTCAATCCAGTGCTCACTGTAGAAAAGCAGGTCACGAGATCCGGTGAGGAGGTAGGCATGGGGGAGACCATAGCGGCAATGATACTACCTATGATGATAGGTTTGATCGCAATAACAGGTGCCGGGACGTTCGCCGTGGATATGGTAGCTGGTGAGAGGGAGAGGAAGACACTGGAAGCTTTATTCACGAATCCTATAAGTAAGATCGAAATACTCACAGGGAAGTTCGCTGCGCTTATAGTCCTCTCTATAATAAGCGGACTATCTACTCTCTTCTCAGCGATTCTAGGGATAAACCTATCCCTGAGTATCTCCTTGACTGGGGAGGTTCCGGTGCAGGAAACACAGTTAGTTGTAAGTCCTTCTAATTTAATTTACGCAGTGGTAGGGATACTCCTGACGGTGATCCTAGGGGGGCTGACCGGAAATGCGATATTAGTCACGGCTTCCTCCTTCGCTAAGACTTTCAAGGAAGCTGAGCAGTATATAGGAGCCCTTGTCTTTGTTCTGATAATCCCGATGATATTAGTACCCTACTCTCCAGCATCGATGTACCCCGTGCTCAGATTGCTCCCGATCACCAGTCTCGCTATGTTCGCTAGGGATATGATCCTTGGAGCTGGCGATTTACTCGCTGTAGCTGTATCACTTACCTCCTCCGTAGTTTACCTGATCCTCTTCCTCCTAGTTAGCGCGAAACTATTCGGGAGGGAGTCTGTGATATTCGGGTGATAACTCTAGCCCATTTAAGTATTTCTCCATTATTTTCTTAGCAGTGAGGACCATTATATAAGCTCCCTTCATGCTTTCATCTCTTAGCTCTAGTTCCTTAACCTCCTCCACAGTAAACCAGCCCCAGTCGTCATGCTCGTCCTCTCTTATCCTAGGCTCAAATTTCTCAACGACAGTGAAGTACAAGGGGATTACGAATTCAACCCCCATGTCTGAGTAGAGGAAGCCAAAGGTATCAACCGGAAAAACAGATAAAGGGCTTACCTTTATTCCTGTTTCCTCCATTAATTCCCTTATTGCGCCCTTCCTCGGTGACTCACCGTACT
>JAVQRZ010000009.1:0-2507 GCA_033582115.1 Candidatus Korarchaeum sp.
AGCAGCTAGGAACATGCCTCATGGGAGGATAACTCCTATCTTCTTAGTTTCTAACGTCACGGGAGAGGGGTTAGGCTTCCTCAAGAGGTTCCTCAACATGCTGCCTCAGAGGATCAACTGGGCTGAGAGACAAGAGGATGAGTTCATGTGCTACGTTGACGATAAGTTCAACGTCTCAGGAGTGGGGCTAGTGCTCTCAGGCTTAGTGGAATCAGGCTTCATATCAGCAGGCCAGAGGACGCTCTTAGGACCCTTCGATGACGGCTCCTTCAGGACCGTTAGGGTTAAATCGATCCACGTCAACAGGGTGAGCGTGGAGAGAGCTTCAGCAGGCCAGTTCGCTACTTTCGCGGTGACTAACGCTGATTACAATGAGGTCAGGAAGGGAATGGTCCTGCTAGATATAGACTCTAAGCCCAAGGCTGTGAGAACCTTCAGGGCTCGCATAAGGGTACTGCACCATCCCACAACGATAAGGGTAGGTTACGAGCCTGTGATACACCTCAAGACGATAAGGCAGTCGGCTAAGCTCGTAGAGGCTTCGAAGCCTTACCTGAGGACAGGGGACGTAGCTGAAGCTACCTTCAAGTTCATCCTCAGGCCTGAGTACGTGACAGTAGGGAGTTCCTTCGTCTTCAGAGAGGGGAGGACTAAGGGTATAGGGGAGATAGTAGCGATAGTGGAGTAGGTCTCCTTGAGGGTTAGGGTAGCTGATAGGACCTTCGAGAGGTCCATACCTGACTCCAGCTTTGAGGAGGTCAAGGGGAAGCTGAAGTCCGTCTGCAGGTTCGAGCCTTCAGAAGCGACTTGGGTGCTTGACCCTAGGAAAGCGATCTGCAGGGATCCGAGCTTCCTATCTGAGATATTCGGGGTTCCTGAGGAGCTGATAAGGAGGGAAGTTCAGAGGTATAAGGCTGAAATCGATGAGAAGCTCAAGAAGATATTCGAGAGGGGGAAGTTCGCCTTCCTCCCTTGCGATGACGTTAAGGAGCCCTTCAGGTTTGAGGGAGGGTTCGCGGTCATAGAGTTAAGCGAACTGAGGGATTTAACCTCAAAACTAGGTCCTTTAAGAGCTTACGATACACTGATAAGTTCAATAAACGGCTACTATCTTGATGAGCTCCTGGAGAAAGTTAAGGGGATACTCTCAGTTAAGAGAGAGGTCTTTCTGAGGGAAGGGAGGGGAGGGATCATTATAGAGATCCCTTACCCAGATGAGAGCTTTTTGAAGGGCCTGGAGGACATATCTACCGTTAAGTACTACGTCAAGACGCTGAGAGAGGTCAAGGTCCAGGAGATACGGGTGATGAGGAGAATCAGCAACGGCTTTGAGGCGCCTTACTTCACGCACCACTGGATCAGGAAGGTAGCTAGTGAGAGCGGGTTCTCAGTCAGGGATGAGGTTAATTGGCCGAATGAGGAGGTGCATCCCTTCAAGAGGTTCTCGTTGTACGACTTCCAGGAGGAGGCTGTGAGGAAATGGGAGGGTAATGGGATGTTCGGGACTGTAGTAATGCCTACTGGAGCTGGGAAAACTTACGTAGGATTAGAAGCGATATTCAGAACGTCTAGGAGTGCCCTAGTTTGCGTAGTGACTGAGGAGATGATGAGCCAGTGGGTCGAGCTGATAAGGGAGAAGCTCTCACTGAACCCAGGGGTCTTCTCAGGTAGGAGGAAGGAGGTGAGACCTGTTACCGTAGGGATCTACAACTCAGTAGTAAAGCACATAGACTCGCTTTACGATAAGTTCTCCCTAATAGTGTTCGATGAGGTGCATCACGTCCCGGCATCCACTTTCAAGGAGGTCGCTTTCAGATCTAAAGCTAAGTACAGGTTGGGGCTCTCAGCGACCCCTGAGAGAGCTGATGGAAACGATCACCTCATATTCCTTACTTCAGGTGAGGTCGTGTATAAGATAAGCTTCTCAGAGCTCCTCTCCAGAGGCTTCCTAGCTCCTGTGAGGCATCACTTGATTCAAGTTGACTTAAGCGAGGACGAGAGGAGTAAGATGAAGAGAGAACTGATATTCGCTAGAACTGAGGAGGACAGGAAATTGATTGAGAAGAGGTACGCTTTGAAGGCTAAGGGGAAGCTGAGGGAGGTCCTCAGGGTGATGGAGGAAGTCAAGGATAGGAAGGTACTCTTGTTCACAGAGTACGTAGATCAAGCTGAGGAGATATACAGGGAGCTCAAGAGGAGAGGTTACAAAACTGAGCTGATGATAGGGAAGACTTCCAACAGGGCTGAGATATTCGATAAGTTCAGGAGAGGGGAGATCAACGTGATAGTGACCTCTAGGGTCTTGGACGAGGGGATAGACGTTCCTGATGCAGATGTAGCTGTGATAGTGAGCGGATCCGGTTCCAGGAGGCAGATGGCTCAGAGAGTTGGTAGAGTGGTTAGAGGAGCTCCTGGGAAAGTAGCAGATGTCTACGAGATCGTAACTAGAGGGACCATTGAGGAGAAGCTATCTAAGACGAGGAGGAGAGGTATACCCTTCCTGAGAA
>JAVQRZ010000010.1:0-1996 GCA_033582115.1 Candidatus Korarchaeum sp.
ATGCTCGAGGAGATAGATAAGAGGTTCAGAGAGGGTCTCTTTAAGGACCTGATAGGTGCTGATGGATTAAAGGAGTGTGGTTTTAGATTAGTGGGTTTTGAGCGTTAAAGCAACTAGAAGAAGCGATAAGCAAGGAACTGAGAAGAATCCCTAGAAGTCCTAGAGTAAGTATGATGAGAAACGTTCTAGAGTTACTACTTTAAGTTGAATTAAACGCCGGGGGAGGGATTTGAACCCTCGTGGCCCGGAGGGCCACCCGCTCTCAAGGCGGGCACCTTGGTCCTGGCTCGGCCACCCCGGCTAACTTAATTGAGTGAGAAATAGAGGTATAGGGGAATAAAAATATTCCCGATTCACTTGAGTGGTACGAACTTACTCGACCTAGTGGCTCCCTTCCCCGGTTTGCCGTGTCTCACTATCCTATTTGTCATAGCGAATTCCCCTAAGTAGTGCCCTATCATCTCAGGAGTTATAGTCATCTCAACGAAGTCCTTACCATTGTGTACAGCTATCTTAGAACCTACCATCTCAGGTAAAACTGGCATATCTCTCCTATGCGTCCTTATGACCTTATCTATTCCCATAGCTTTGTATTTCCTGATCTTATCCAGTAACTTCTTATTCTCAGGAGACAACCCTCTCCTCATCGTCCTCCTGATCCTAGCTGGCATCACGCTAGCTAGCTCATCTAGGGTCATCGCTTGGAGCTGTTCTAACATATACCCTCGGTACCTGAACTCCCTCGACGACATCCTTCCCATTCCCCCATTTGGAGTTATTAACATTACTTCCTAGTTGCAATCCTCCTCTTAGCCCTTCCTGTCTTTCTAGCAGCTATATGACCGACCTTCTGTCCGGGAGGAGCTGTCCTCGCTACAGTAGTCGGCTTGCCCGGCCTCTTATGAGACCCTCCTCCATGCGGGTGGCTTACAGGGTTCATCGCTACTCCCCTGACGACAGGCCACCTCTTTGGATGAGTCCTCTCGTGGTAGTACTTGATCCCCGCCTTCATGAATGGCTTCTCTATCCTACCGCCAGCGGCTACAACACCTATAGTCGCCCTGCACCTAGCATCAATGAACTTCTCCTTTCTAGAGGGTAACCTGAGAATGACCCTATCTCCTTCATGTGAGAAAACTATAGCGTAAGTCCCGCTCCTCCTAGCGATTTTTCCTCCGTCTCCGGGCCTTATCTCAACGTTGCACACAAGCGTACCGTCCGGTATATCGGATAGGGGGAGCACATTCCCAGTCCTGACCTCTGCCCCAGGTCCTATCTGGATCTCCTGACCTACGTGAACACCCTCAGGAGGTATGTAGTAGAACTTCTGCTCGTTCTCAAGTTCTACTAAGGATATGGGTGTGTGTCTACCCGGCTCATGTACGAATTCCTTAATCACTCCCCTAAGGAGCTCGTTCATATTATCCTGAGGGTAGCGAGCTGGGGCTACCTTAAGGTGGTCCTTAGCTCTGAACTGTATCCCTCCCCTACCCTTCCTCTGGACTAGTAGTCTCTTACCCATGAGATCACCCTACTATCCCGAGCTTAGAAGCTACATCCGACGCTTTAAATTCAGGAGATAATTTCACATACGCCTTTTTCCTTCCAGTAGGAGTTATTAGAGTTCTGACGCTCACCACCTTGACCTCGAAGGCCTCTTCAACCGCTCTCTTTATCTCAGTCTTGGTTGCCTTAATATCAACATAGAAAGCAAGCTTATTCTCCTCATTTATCATCCTAACTATTTTTTCAGTTGATATAGGAGCCTTGAGTACCTTGAACGGATTGAAGATCTTAGGCAAGTGCCTTCACCTCCTCCAAAGCTTTTATAGATGCTTCGCTCCAGATCGTCAGCCTACCTGGAACTCCTCCACGAGCTAATTGCATCACGGTGAGGTTCCTAAGGGAAACAGCATCTACACCAGGTATGTTCCTAGATGCAAGCTTTAAAGGGGATCCCTCGTTCAAGTAGACTATCAGAGGACCTCTAGCTCTC
>JAVQRZ010000011.1:0-2124 GCA_033582115.1 Candidatus Korarchaeum sp.
GTTATATGTCAATATGACAGAAAATTTCTTATTTTTTAGTTATTCTGCCTTGAAATTAGCGTATATTAAAGTAATATATACGTAAAATCACGAAAAACTTAGTCATAGTGCTCTTAAATATTTCTAGCATCGAGAAGATCCTCCTCAATGAGTTCGGTCGCATCGAGGCATTCTTCAAATAAATCCTTACTCCCTCCTTTGATAAAGCTCCAGAGAGACCTCAATATTGTGGGTAGAGCCCTTCTTACCAAAGATCCCCTGAACTTGAGTAGATCATTAACTAGGTACCTCGGCCTGAGGTAAAAGGTAAGGTAAGCCTTGACAAGCATGCTCTGGATCTGGTTCATTGTCATATAGAGACTTCTCATCACGACATTTACTGTCGTGTAGAGTCTCCAGTTCAAGGTAGCTAGGAGCTTATTCTTGATCGCGAAGTTCCACAACCTAGTCCCTGGGTAGGGAGTAGCGACTGTGAATTGAGCATAGTCAACGTTAAGCTTCTTCGCGAAGCTTATTGTCCTCTCTATGTCCTCCCTCGTCTCTATAGGGAACCCTATTACGAAAGAACCTAACGCTTTCAAACCGTACTTAGCAGCTAACTTGACTGCATCCGCTGCTTGGCTTAACCTTATCCCCTTCCCTATGAAATCAAGCACCTTCTGGGTACCTGATTCTATCCCGAAGTAAACAGTATGAGCTCCAGCCTTCTTCATAGCTTCTACTGTCTCTCTATCGAACGTGTTCACTCTGGAGGAAGCACTCCAACTAAGATCGATGCCTTCTCTCACGATACTCTCACATATCTCACGGGCTCTCCTCCTATTCAGTGTGAAGGTATCATCTAAGAATTCTATCTCCCTTACTCTGAAATCTTCTCTCAAGATCCTCAATTCCTCTATCACCCTACTGACGCTGTGAGCCCTCCAAATCTTCCCGAACTGAAGAGAGGATGAGCAGAAGATACAATTGAAGGGACATCCCCTTGAGGTCATTACGACGCCGTACCTCAGCTTCCCAATCTCGTAGAGGTGCCAATCTATCAGATCGTACGCAGGCATTGGGAGATAATCTAGCTCGCTCACCACTTGCCTCGGGGGGTTGTGCCTTATCTCCCCTGAAGGTTCCCTATAGGAGATTCCCCTAACCTCCCTGAGAGAGCGGAGATCGAGATCGCTCCTCTCAAGAGCTCTAAGAGACTCTCTAAAAGACTCCTCTCCCTCTCCTCTAACTACAACATCGATGAAGGGACAGTTCCTAAGTGTATAAGTCGGTAAAAAGGTCGTATGGGGTCCTCCTACGATGACGATAGCGTTTTCGTTCAACTCCTTAGAGATCCTCGCTATTTCATAAGCATCGTACGTAGCTGGAGTGGTCGATGATATCCCGATTACATCAGGGTCGAACCCCTTGAGGAGGGATCTCGATGAATCCAAATCGGAGTTGAGAGAGGAGAAGTCGAAGATATTAACTTCATATCCCTCCTCCCTAGCGATGGAAGCTAGGTAAGCTAAACCCAACGGGATCCCGTTTACCCCTAGCACCTCCTTTAGGGAGGAGCGTGCCGGAGGTATTACAAGAGCTACTCTCATCACGTCATACTTTCAGACTCATCCTATAAAGTTTTTGATAGGAAGTCCCTTACTACTAAAGTATTAGAACAGCTGAGGGACAGTTAGTTCGTCATGTACTGAGAGAAAAAGCTTTTGTAGTGAGTACTACACCTCATCCTTATGGGAGGATTGGACGAAGTAGAGGAGATCTTAGAGGGAGAGGGTATAGATTATAGGAGGGTTAAGAACGCTGTGATAACTTCCTTTAGGGAAGGAGAGCTTTCCTACACGTTGATAGTGCTTTCAAATGATGATATGACTGTTATCGTGGGTAAGACGGACCCTCCCTTCATACCGACCGAGGAGATGGCTTACAAACTCTTGGAGGAGAGCTTCAGGACGAACTTCGCTTCCTACCACTTGAGTGAGGATAACGAGGTTGTTGTAACATCCTTCCTGAAGACTAGATGCATAAAACAGTCTTTTATGAGAAACTTCTACGCTGTACTATCGTCCCTTAGGAAGCTGGGTGAACATTATGCTTCTTGATAGCGTTAAATCGCTTCTGAGTGAA
>JAVQRZ010000012.1:0-2386 GCA_033582115.1 Candidatus Korarchaeum sp.
CAGTGATTCGTTTGGGGTTAAGTGATGCTTGATGCAGGATTGGCGATAAGGTTAGCTAGGTTATTGGGGTGGAGGGACGATTAGGGTCCTCAGGACGCGACCTGTGAGGAGGAAATTGTAGATATGTATAAGGAGCAATTGAAGGTTGTTGAAGTTGAGGAAGTGAAAACAGAGGAAGAGGAACCTTAGAGGTTATGCTATACTGTCGTTCAGGAACTTGAATAGCCCTCAGTCATCCAGATCTCTGAGAAACCTTTACGCTAGTGTTCTCATAAACTACTCACGATGTTCTCATTGAAGCGTCCTACTGAGCTGCTCTGCGATTACAGAGCAGTACGCTTCAGCTTCGACCAGTGCTTCGAAATCCTTTATAGTATCATGCATTCAATACACGATGCCTAGGACATTGACCATCTCAGATGACGTCTACAAAGAGTTAGCTAGACTCAAAAAGGTGATAGATCGTTCTCTGAAGTCCTGAGGGAACTGCTCAAGGAGAGGAGAGGGAACAGTTACGTCTTACTTAGGCTCTTTGGGACCATGGATAGAGAGAGGTATGAGTCCCTTAAAAGGACATTGAGCGAAGTTGAGGAGGAGCTGGAGAGATGGGCTCAGTTCTTGATACGAAAGTAGTGATTGAGATAGCTGCAGGGAACAAGCGGGTGTTGGATGAGGTCCTAGCTTTGGATAGCACCTTCTGCCTCACAGCCATCACTAGATTCGAGTTGCTATTAGGCGACCTCACCGATGAGGAGAGGTTCTGGATCGGACAGCTAACTAGCCTCCCTTTTGACGATAAAGCTTCTGATGTAGCTGCTTACCTCTTCAAAGAGCTCAGGAGGCAGGGAAAACCTCTATCCCTTAGGGATCTGTTCATAGGAGCGATTTGCATCTCGCAAGGGATGAGATTAATCACGATGGATAGAGATTTAAGGGTGCTAGAGGGACATGGTTTGGAGCTCCATCTGGTCTCAGAGAGTCAAACATGATCGCTCATCACCTATTCGCCCGACCGAAACATTAGGGCAGCTCTCTATAACTATGTGCTCAACCTAGCTTTTACTGTTGAAGAAGGCCTCTATAATCCTTCCAGATCTCACTTTAGGGCAGAGTGGGTCAGGTGCTGGTAGCTCCCCCCAAAGATTGTAAGCTCTAGCGTAACATCCGCCCGAGCACTTCTCATCACCGCAGCACCCTTCGGGCATCATCCTCACCTTCAAGTAAGAGGGGTGTGTGCTCAGTTTCAGCCAAGATCCCATGATCCTATCCTCAAGGACGTCGGCGACCTCAACCCCCATCACATCACAAATCAGCACCTTACCGCTTGGGGATATATCCATCTCCTTCCATCCCCTGCAGTTACCACAGTGGAGGTTCTTGAAACCCCTTAGGGATGTTAAGAAGGGTACACACCAAACGCTAACCTCTATCCCTAGCTCTTCGGCTACCTTTTCAGCTTGAGTTAAGCTTTTAAGGAGCTCCTCCCCCTCGATAAAGCTCCTCGTTTTCAGGGCTCTCCCGAAAGCCATAGATGGGATTAGTGATACGCTCTCAGCCCCTAACTCCACAGCTAACCTAAGGGCTTCCCCTATTCTATCGTAATTGAACTTTGAAACAGTTATGTTCACGTGAAACAGTAAGTTGAACTTTTTCAAGCTCTTAATACCTCTTAAGAATCTCTTCCACGTTCCAATTCCCTTCACCGCTTCGTAGACATCTCGTGGGCCGTCCAAGCTCGTCATCACGAAGACCTCTCTCTTAGAGAGTTCCGAAGCTACCTCTTCCCTCATTAGGGTCAGATTAGTAAAGAGACTTACTTCTATCCCTAGATCAACTGTCTCCTTAATTATATTAAGCATATCATCTCTAATGAGAGGTTCCCCTCCTGTATAGTTTATATACTCTATACCCGTTGATCGAGCATCCTCGAGGACCTTCCTCAATACCTCCCCCTTGAGGGGTTGCTCTCCCTGATAGTAGGTCGCATAGCAGTAGGGACAGCTCAAGTTACACTGACCAGTCACTATCCAAACTATCCACTCAGGACGTTCACCACCTTCCAAAACTCCTCCCCCACCATGCGAGGATCTCGCTCAGATTTCCCAGAGGTCCTCCAGCTAGCTGAATTAAACCCTTACGCCCTAGAACAGCTGCTCTTACGGGCTCTTAGGGTCTTACTTTTGCTATTATGTTTATTACACCTATATTATTTCTCAGTATCCCCTTATATCAGGTAGTACTGTTGAGAGCCCAGATGCATATCCAAGGGAGTAAGCTGATAGAGATAATCAGGAAGTTCGGGAGGGTAGAGGGCATCACCGTATCGGACGTATCACTGAAGGCAATAGGGTGAGCTGCACGGAGGTTAGAGTAAGGTTAAGGGAAG
>JAVQRZ010000013.1:0-1986 GCA_033582115.1 Candidatus Korarchaeum sp.
ATCCATCCTCCTGTATCTCCTACCTATCGTTCCCGAATCGTCATAAAAAGCGAGAATTCCTTTGTTTATGAGATCTAGATATATCTCCTTAGCTTTATCAGGCAGCTTATCCCTCTTCAAGAGCGGGAAGACCCCTACCTCTATCGGCGCTAGGTTCCGCGGGAGCTGAAGCCAGATTCTCTCTCCGTCCTCCCTGTAAGCAAGCATGATCTCATGGAAGATAACTCTATCCACACCTATTGAGGGTTCATACATATGGGGCAGGAACTTCCTACTGCCCTCAGGGTTCGTTATCCTTAGATCGACTCCTGATACCCTCATGTGCCCTGAGAGATCGTAGTCCGTCCTGTATGCGTTATTCACTAACTCAACCCATCCTAAGTCCTCAGTGTATACCTCAAGATCCCAGTGAACTAATGAGTAGTGAGCTTTCTCTCCCTCTATCAACTCCCTATACCTCAGTCTTTCTAAGGGGAAGCCTAACACCTCATTGAAGAACTTTTGGTAGAGAACTAACCAGTAAGTTATTAGGCTGTTGACAGTATAACCACTCCTCAGAGCCTCTCTTGCTTGTATCTCCGATATCTTACCCGACTCCCTGTCCTCTCTCCTCAAGAACCTCAGTTTGTAATCTAGGTAAGGCTTGAGCTTCTCCGTGTAAACTCCATTAGAATCATTCGGATCAAAGAATACCTGAACCTCGAGCTGTTGGAACTCTCTCATTCTAATGAGCGCTCTTCTAGGAGAGATCTCGTTTCTGAAGACCCTTCCGACCTGACCCAGTGCGAATGGGAGCTTGCTTCTCGCCACCATGAAGGTCTTCCTGAACTCAACCACGCTACCCTGAGTTGTCTCTGGCCTGAGGGCAGCATTAGGCCCCTCAGTTTCCGCTCCTACAGCTAGTGTGAACATCAGGTTGAAGTTTTTCAGCTCCCCCCACTCTGAAGACCCGCAGTTAGGGCACCTCAAATTATTGTCTAAGACCATCCTAAGGAGTTCACTGTCGGGGAGTCCTTCTAAGTTTTCCTCAATACCGAGAGTTTCTTCTAATAACTTATCTATTCTGAACTTAGAGTGACACCTTTTACACTCTATCAACTTATCGAAGAAGTGCTCTAGGTGCCCTGATGCTTCAAAGACCTTAATTGGTAGGATGTTAGGTGTTTCTATCTCGTTTACCTCTTCCTTCAGCACTATCTCCCTTCTCCATAGTGATATAAGCTTCTCCTTCATCCTCACCCCAAGAGGTCCGTAGACGTAGAAACCTGCCGGTGAATCAGCGTAGACCTCTTTTGCTGACGGCCAAAAGAAACCTCTCCTACTCGCAAGCTCTATCACTTTATCATATACTCCCTTCATTCTCGAACACCCACCTGACTATCTCCTCAGGTATCTTAGCTCTCCTAGTGAGTTCTAGGACGTAATCGCGCCCTCTATCTGAGAACCTTTTCATGAAGTAATTTACCGTCTCAGCGTATTCCCAGAAGTAAACCACCCAAGCTTCTGTCTCCTCAGAGTAGTAATCAGGTTTAAGTTTGCTCCAAGGTTTGTAATGCATAGTAGCTATCTTAACTTCAGTTGCACCCATCTCGAGTACGTGATCTCTAGCGACGATCAAGCTCTCCCCCGTATCAGCGACGTCATCTACCAGCAGCACCTTCATACTATCTAACCTACAATTTATCGGATCGATTATTTCTGCAGTCTTCTTTGACTCTAGAGCATCATAATGGACAATTCTCATTATCTTTATGTCCCTGATGTTAAGTAAATCGCTAAGCAATCTCGCTAGGACAATACCCCCTCTGAGTATCGCTACTATCATGTTCGGTTTGTAACCTGATTCTACTATCTTCCTAGCTATCCTCTCAGCGTGAATGAGGGCTTCTGCAGGACTCACGTTGAGGAACTCCAAGTTCACACCTCCGGACATTCACACGGGATTGAGGTACATTTAGGACAACCTCTCCCGTACCTTCGAAGGAA
>JAVQRZ010000014.1:0-1648 GCA_033582115.1 Candidatus Korarchaeum sp.
GCGTCGCTTACATGTATGTAGCTCCTCATATGGTTTGCTGTAGACGCTGCTAGAAGAGGCGAATACGATCTCCCTGACGTCGCACCTCCTCACAGCTTCTAGTAGGTTGAAAGTGTATCGCGGGCTCGATCGCACCTACCCTAACCTCTGGATTTGCTGCGAAGTGAAAACCACATCGATATTGGCCAGAGCCTCATACACATCCCCAAAATCCTTCAGGTCACTCCTTACGACCCATACCATAGAGCTGCTGGAGTGGTGGTCCAGGTTGTCAGCCCTACCGCTACTAAAGTTATCGGACCTCCTAACGAACCACTCGCATCAGACACTGGCTTGTCAACTATATGGCTACTTATGACGCCAGCACCACCTGTAGTTAGCGTTCAGTACTATGATAGAGATCCTTAATGTAGGTGTCAACCACCTGATCCCAGCTAGGTACCTCTGATTTCGGCTGCTTCTTGCATTCCTCAAGGAATCGCATTATTTTGGCGGCGATGGCCATATCACTTTCGCCTGGATTCACGACTAGAGTTCTGTTTCTGTTGATGAAGTGTTCTCCCCATGGTCTAGCGGCAACGGCTGGTACCCCTATGGCGTTTGCCTCGTTTATCGTCAGTCCGAATGCCTCTCTCTGTGATATGTTAGCGAGAACCAACGCCTTTGACAACACGTCTATGTATTCCTGGTATCGTTTAAACGATGATATCTCATATGCTATCCCCAGCTCGTTTAGGCGCTTTATGAGCTCTTCCCTATAAGACCCGTTACCGATTACTTTCAGTTCTAAGTCTAGACCATATGTGTTGTTGAGCGTCTTGACTATCCTGGAAAGTCTACCTATGTTTTTATAACGCTCTATCCTTCCGGCATAGAGTACGTAATTCTCCGGATCCCACTCAACACCTTTGATCCACCCCTCAACACCGTGCTCGACTACGATACTGCCTACACCGAAGTCCTCCTTAACCAACCTAGACTCATACGCGGAGACCGTGTGTACTAAGTCAACATGCCTAATATTTTTCAATACTACGGACTTCCAGGGAATCCACAGCATCTTCCTAAAGGGCGTATGCCCAGTACCGTGGTAGTGAGGCGTTAAGACTGTATGGACATAACAGTCCTTAACTATGGTGAGCGCGTAGATAGTAAACACGCTATGAACGCTATGAAGGTGAACGACATCACAGCGCTTTAACTTCTCAAGCAATAACTCCCTTAACTTAGATCTCATAATTGGGAAGTGGTAGGCATTCCCTGGAGAGTAGGTAGGCCACCTAATCACCTCGACACCATTTAACTCTCCCTCCTGCAGCGAGCTCAACCCGGGTTCGCCAGCGACTACGGTCACATCGTGACCGCGAGCTACTAGCCTTTCAGCCACGGACTTAACGACGTACTCTACCCCACCTATACGGGGGTGATAGCCCGGGGTTATGTAAAGTACCTTCATCGACCGCCCTTTATAGCAAACCTATGTTAATATCTACCAGTTTTAATGCCACCTTCAAAGGACTCTATATCTAGCTAGACCACTGGGAAATTCATGTTCACGACATGTTTTACTCTACTTTGAGCCACCGTCTGTTCGATGAAATCATATATAGTATAGATGTCGTCCAGACCTCCCCCATGACATCTTTAA
>JAVQRZ010000015.1:0-2489 GCA_033582115.1 Candidatus Korarchaeum sp.
CAGCCATACCCTCTAAATCGTACCAACTCACCGGTTGTTCCGCTAGCTCGACATCATATCTATCCATCTCAGTTAGAGCCCTCTTAGCTTGCTTCAGAGTCCAGCCCTGATTGGCGTCTATCCTTATCCTAACGTCACTACCTACAGCGTCCCTTACGGCTTTGACCCTAGCGATATCCTCGCTGACGCTCGTCCCTACCTTCAGCTTCAGTACCTTGAAGCCAGCTTCAACGTGCTTAACAGCATCGAAAGCCATCTCCTCAGGAGACATTATGCCTATGGTGAAGTCCGTCTCCACCCTGTCTGAATAACCCCCGAGGAGGTCCCTCACCCTCACCCCTAGGACCTTCCCCTTGAGGTCGAAGAGAGCTATCTCCAATGCTAGTTTAGCGGCTGAGTTCCCTAAGATCGCTTTAGAGAGCTTCTCCTCAATCCTCTCTACATTTAAGGGGTCCTCGTCCACAATAAGGGGAGCGAGCACTCTCATAGCTGATAAGATGGTGTCCTCACTTTCACCAGTTACCCTTCTAGATGGGGACGCTTCCCCCCACCCTACTCTCCCCTCATCATCGACCAACTTGACGACCACGTCGGTGCTGCTGACAGAGGTCCCCATCGATATCGTGAACGGCTTCTTATAAGGGAGTTCGACGGTGTACACCTCTACTCTCTTGATCAACAAGAACTACACCCCATCGAGCTTTCACTCATTGAAAAAGATAATTGTTTCTGATGAGTGGACCTAAGCTGAGTAAGACCCCTACCAGATAACCCTTTCTCACAATTGCTTTACCTTAGAATTGACCCTATGGGTTAGCAGACTCTCTAAGAGGATCCCCCGGGTCCTCTCGATGGAATCGAGACACAACAAGAGATTTTATTTACATAAAAATTTTATCTTTTATATTATGGAAAGCGTTAGTATTACAAAAAATCAGTGAGTTATTCTCTTTCTTAAGTAATATTACAGAAACTACAGGCACTAACGCGAAAATCAGGATAGCTATATAAGAGATGGAAAGACCCCTCTCCGCTAAAGTCATAGTTGTATTAGTCGATTCTTCCGTGATGTTTGCTCTGACTTCCCTCGTAGTTTCCTCAGTCCTAGTTAAGTTAATTAGGAATACCATGTTTCTCGAACACGTTCACCTTAATCTTTATGTCTTCATGATATTGCCCCTCGATGGAAATGTTCAAGTCAACAGTGCTCCCGGGTTTGACCTTGAGTTGTGCAACTGAAGGTCTCAGCAGCACCGAGGGACTTTTGAACCTCAGCATCAGGGTAGGGGAGTAATCCAGTACCTTGCCCTTCAAAGCTAACTCCTTACTGTAGAAGATAGCGTAAACCTCCTCCTCATCCTTTAAGAATCCATCGGGGTTCGCTCGGACCTCCTTACATCTCAGTGGAGAATATATTTACTCTACTCAGATTCTTCCTCCACCAGGAAGGTTATTAAGATCCCGTGGTTCTTAATCCCTCCCCTGAGGACCCTAATGTAGTATTCTGTAACGTTGAAGAGGTAATAACCACCACCCTTGAAGAAGCTACCTAGAGTCCCCCTTGCGAGCTCCCTGAGCTCGTGAGTGCCTCCCTAATGCCTCCACAATATGGTCCCATTTCGACTTATCCAATTGACCCCTTCTCTCAGAAGCTCTCAGTCAGGCCGTAGACTGCCACGAGGATTTCGTCCCTGAGGGAGCGACCTGGAGCCTCAGGATAGCTGACATCACCTCCGAGCCCAGTGGTATGTTGCTGAGATCGAAGTGAAACGCATGTTCCTTATGTCAACTATCCACTTAGTATTACAGAAACCTCGCAGACCCTCGGGTTAGTTTGACTAGGGATCCAATTTAAGAAGCACTCCCCTACGCGGGTTCTCTCTGAAGTAATCCGTGAATAGGTAATAATCGAGCCCTTAATGTTCAGTAGGCTTATCCTCAACTAGGTAAGAATCCAATACTTTCGTTATGTTTAAGTTAATAGCTTTAGCCGATTTTCCATTAACCGTAGCTACTGGTAAGTTCACTGGAGTAAGGAGTATTATTATTAAAAAATCAATCGGAAGATCCTTATATTAGATAATTTCATTAATTTTAACCTAGTATTATATAAAATTTTCCTATAAATTATTTATATTAAAATAGAGATTCATATTAATACTTTTTCTAAGGAGGGATACGATCCGGTCGATCGCGACGCGTCGGTTCAAGCTCACGAGCCTCCCGTAGTCAAGTGAACTGACGCGAGATCCGCTAATTTCGGTTACGAGCGATACACCACGGAGAGGGGCTTGAAGTCCTCCACCATAACTAAAAAGGTCATCAGAGATAGCTTACTGAAAGCAGATCGAGACAGACGTCGGATGAGATTGTCCTGCTTCCCCTCTCAATGGTCTCGTTAGCTTCCTCCTTGTAATGATCGATGTTGCTTCTACTGAACGCTCAAACTTTTACCCCAAAGCTCTCCGTTGAACCGACACAGCTTCCAC
>JAVQRZ010000016.1:0-2284 GCA_033582115.1 Candidatus Korarchaeum sp.
TAAACGAAAGTTACCGAGAAAGGAAAATTCACCAGTTTATAGAGGTATAGGGAGACTATCGTAGATACTGTAAACGGCATCTGAGCTAATGCGAGAGCTCTCCTTTTCCTGAACTTCCATCCTATGTAGGTCGCTACTAAGTTAGCTAAAGAACCGCCTATAGCATCCACCACGCCAAAAGGCCCTAGCAAGTTCGCGATGAAGCACCCTAATGATGTCCCTATAACTACTGGCAGCCCGAACAGTAATGATAAGGCTAGTAGAGAATCAGAGACCCTCACTTGAATCGCATAGAAAGATATAGGCGCTGAAATGACTGTAATAGATGCATATAAGGCAGCGAAGACTGAAGCAATAGCTACCTTCATCGCTAGTCTTCGTTCTTCCATAGCGGTCTCCGGCTAATGGTTCAAGTTACTTTATAACTTTGCCTGTCTCTAAGTACCATAGGTAAAGATCTAACTCACCTAGAGGGACACCCACCCTCCTAGCTATGTCCTCCAGTAGGGACTCTATCTCCAAGTACCTCCTTTTGCTCAAGTTCTTAGGTCTCTCCTTCAATAAACCGAACCTTAGCAGTAAGTTGATTATATGTAAGTCGATTATTGCAACGTTCTTATACCCGATGTTCCTAAGGAAATGACTAGCCTCCTTATAACCTAACCCTTTCACGTTCTTGACCAACCACTCCCTGAGGAGTCTCTCGTCCTTAAAGCTAGTTACCACATCCCTCAGTATGGGTATCAACCTTCTCGCCTCCACAATGAACTCAGCTCTCTTCCTAGGGTACCTGTGGCCTAACTCAGCTAATCTCTCAGTGAGCTCTTCCTTAGGTAAAGAGAAGATCTCATCGCATAGGGATGAGAGGATCTTCAAGGCTCCTTCTGCGCTGAAGTTAGCGGTTAATAGACAGAAGACCAGCTCTCTGAAGAGGTCCTTATCACTGCCTTTCCTCAGTTCTTCGAAATCCTTCATCCTTCCCTCTACTAAAGCCCTAACGTAACTGTTTCTTAATTTATTTACCTTGTCTAAAAGCTCTTCAACACCCAAATCAATCTCCCTATATACTGTAAGTTACTAAAGCCCCTTCTTCTAGCTCATCTATCGATATTAAACTTGATTTAACCCCAAATTCCTCTAGGAGTTGTCTGAAGTCTTCAAAGTAATCATAGAAACCGCAAGTCTTACAGAAGCTACCAGTGAACTCCACCTTGATCGTTTTATTATTGATATACACAATGTTAGCGGAGGATTCCTCACCTCTGAGTGAGTTGTACTTATCTACGGCTTTCGAAACAGCTTCCGAGACCTCAAGTTTGATCGGCTCATATAGGTACTCCCACAAACCGTGCTTAGAGCAGAGAACTCTAATGAAAAAGGAGCCTTCGAGCCTGCGGAAGGAAGCTTCAGGCCTACTTAAGGAGCCCAAGTACTCCCTTATACGTTGGGATCCATCCTTAGCTATCTCTACCCAGAGGATCCTATTTTCATCTTTCATGTCGTGTGGAACTAATCCCACTTCGATTATTATCTCTCCATTCTCTAAGTAAACTCTCGGTGTGTGATCCTCCGGAAAGCCGCTGGAGTTAGGAGTCAACTGAGTCATGATCCTACCGCAGCATGTAAGAGGGCCTCTTCCCGACACGTGCTCCTCAACGATCCTTCCACATACAGAGCAAAGCAGGAAGTTGGAGAGTCTCATAGCCTATCTAGCTACACTCCTATCTCAAATTATAAAAAATGAGGTCAGGACTCGGCAAACTCCTCACGGCATCAGCCGGTTGATCCTACTTCATTCCTCGTGGGACGAGACCTAGTAAGAATAAAAATTTTTTTGATTATTTTACCTCCTCTTAACCTCCCCTATCTTCGATGGTAATACCTCAGCTGGTTCGTGAGGTTTGAAGCCGAACTTCCTCTTCACGATAAGCTTCTTCAGGAGTTGTATCCCCTGTCCCGGATCCACGTACTTAGGACACACATCTGAGCAGGATGTAGCGAAATGGCAACGCCAGCAACCGTGATCGCTATCTACAGTAGCTAGCCTCTCATTCAATCCATCGTCCCTATTGTCGATCGCATACCTATAAGCCTGAGACAAGGCCTGAGGCCCTAAGTACTCGTGGTCTGTCGCAGCAGTAGGACAAGCTGAGTAGCATGCTCCACACTTAAGACAGTCCGTGAACTGGTAATATCTTGCATACTCCTCTATGGTCTGTTTGTACTCTCCCGTAGGATTCTCTAACTCCTCAACGTCCTTCCTTATTATCCAAGGTTTGACAGC
>JAVQRZ010000017.1:0-7445 GCA_033582115.1 Candidatus Korarchaeum sp.
ATATAAATGGCTTGGGAGGACCTCCAGAGGTTTAGGAGTTTTGATGTAGATGAGAGGATCCATCTCGTGAAGGGAACCACTACTGTTGGCGTTAAGTTTAAGGACGGCGTTGTAGTTGCTTCAGACAAGAGGGCTACCAGTGGGACTTTCGTAGCTAGCAAGAGCGCTGTTAAGACCTTGAAGCTGACTAACTATGCTGTAGCTACTATATCAGGGCTTGTAGCCGATGGACAGTACTTAGTGAGTAATTTAACTACCTTAGCTGATCTCTATAGCTTGGATACAGGCAGGCCGCTCAGTGTCAGGGGGTTAGCTAGGCTCCTCGTACTGTTGCTCAGGAGGTACAGGCCTTACTTCCTCCTAGCTCACCTAATAGTAGGAGGTGTCGATAAGGAGGGACCTCACCTGTTTAACGTCGACCTCTACGGCACGATGACTGAGGAGGACTACTTAGCCACGGGATCAGGATCTCCAGTAGCCATCTCGATCATAGAGGGGGGCTACTCTCCTGATATGGATAGGGAGACAGCTGTAAAGCTCGTTATATCCAGCATGATAGCTGCTCTCTCGAGGGATGCAGCTACCGGCGATGGGATAGATGTCGTGGTGATAGATAAGGAGGGCGTGAGGTTCCTAGGAAGAGATGAGATCTCCCAGGTGATTAGAGAAGTCGGAAGGTAGGGTTGAGGATGAGCACCTCTGAGTCAGTCAAGACCAAGGTTAAGAGGTTTCTATCTCAGTACACTAAGATAGATAAGGTGGAGCTAGAAGGCCCTTTCATATCCGTCTACGTTGAGAACCCGAAGGACCTCCTTGATAAGCCCGATGTGATAACTAATGCAGCTAAGACCTTGAAGAAGAAGATAATAGTACTAGCCAGCAAACCGCTGAAGGATGAGAGCAGCACGGTGGACTTCATAAAGAGGAATATACCCGAGAAAGCTGAGATAGAGGAGATAAAGTTCATCCACGAGACAGGGGAGGTCTACATAATAGCTAAGAGGACAGGATACGTCGTAGGCAAGGGAGGAGCTAACATACTGGAGATAGTGAAGGAGACGGGATGGAGACCTGTCGTCATAAGGGCTCCAACGATAAAATCAACCTTCCTAGAGATATTCTACAACATAATGATCTCAGGAGCTGTGGAGAGGAAGAAGATCATGAAGAAGCTATCGAACAGGATATTCAGGCCTCCCCTGAGGGTGAGCAGAGGGCTCTATATCACCTTCCTGGGTGCAGCTAGAGAGGTCGGTAGAAGTTCCATAATCGTGACTACAGATGAGAGCAACGTACTCCTAGATTGCGGAATAAGCGTAGGGGGGAAGGACCCATTCCCTAGGTTCGATTTAAGTTCCTTCGATATCGATGAACTGGATGCTGTAGTCATAACTCACGCCCACTTGGACCACTCAGGCGCTCTCCCACTTCTATTCAAGTACGGCTACAGAGGGCCTGTCTACTTGACGAGACCGACTAGGGACCTGATGATGCTTCTCCTCTACGATTACATAAACCTCTCTCAGAGGAGCGGATTGACTCCATTCTTCTCTTGGAGGGACGTGGTGAATCTAATGAACCACACAGTTACTCTTGAGTACGCTGAAACAGTCGATATCTCCCCGGACATAAAGCTCACACTCTACAACGCTGGCCATATACTGGGCTCGAGCTTAGCTCACCTGAATATAGAGAGCGCGAAGCATAACGTCCTCTACACCGGGGACATGAGGTTCAGGGACACTAAGCTCTTAGATAAAGCGGTGAGGAGGTTCCCCAGGGTCGAGACCCTCGTGATGGAGTGTACTTACTGCGGTGAGGACGACGTACTACCGAGCTTGAGGGACGCCGAAGAGACTCTTTTCTCAGTCATAAGGGAGACAGCGAGTAGAGGGGGGAAGGTCCTGATTCCAGCTTTAGCTGTCGGGAGGGCTCAAGAGGTCATGCTCTCCTTGGTGGATGGATTCTCAAACGGCGAGCTTCCAGATATCCCCGTTTGCTTGGACGGGATGATATACGATTCGACAGCGATACACTCAGCCTACCCTGATTACCTCTCCTCCTATGTGAGGGATAGTGTCTTCAAGAGGGACAGAGATCCGTTCACAGACCCTCACTTCAACTTCATAGGAGACTCTGAGGAGAGGCCTGATGTGACTAAAGGAGGACCTACAGTCATAATAGCTCCTTCAGGGATGCTGACAGGAGGTCCCAGCGTGGATTACCTGAGGATGCTCGCTCCTAACCCTGAGAACACAGTGGTGCTCGTGAGCTACCAAGCTGAGGGAACACTCGGGAGGAAACTAAGAGAGGGGGTGAAGGAGATAAGACTGCAGAACGAAGAAGGGGAGTACGTGAAGATCGAGGTGAGAGCTGAAGTGAAGGTAATCGAGGGCTTCAGTGCTCATGCTGATAAGGTTCAGCTCCTAACTTACTTGGGAACGATAGAGCCTAGGCCGCACAGGGTCTTCTTGGTCCACGGTGAAGAGGAGAAGATAAGGGAGTTCTCACCACTCGCTACTAAGAGCGTACCTGGGATCAGGACGATATCACCTCAAATAGGCGAGACCTTCAAGCTGGCTTGAGAACTTCGCTCTGAGGCTATTCGGATGCTCGGAGCTGCGATACTCCCTGAGGCTTGAGGAATCCTCAATAGGAAGTTAGGATGATATGGGGAGTTAAAGTCCAAGCTCGCTAGGGGTTTCCTGCAGTTCCAGAGCAGATCAGACCTTCAAGTTGTGTTCTTAGAGAATTAATATAATGAAAAGTAATTATCTAAGTAATCAATGTGTAAAAGTGAGTCGAAAATATGTGTTGATGAGCTCTGATGTAGGGTACTTTATCTTATCCCTTAAAGTAAAGCTGATAGAGGGAGAGGGAAGGGACTAAGATCTATAAGTCCCACAACGGTCAATCAGGGCTACGCCATATCTCAACGAACCTAGGGACTATGAGTATCGGAGGGTATCCCCTATCCCTTATCATAACTAAGTCCCCACCCATCTCGAGCACCCTATCCTTCAACCTCTGAACCATAAACTTGAGCTTCTCCTCACCCTCAGCAGCTAGGTCATCGTATCTCAGGAGTATTATGTTCCCCTCATTGATCTCATTAAGTACTTGCTCAACGTCTTCAGCGTTCCTTAAGTTCATAGGTTTAACTGTGATGGCTTTCTCAGAAACGAACTTAGGTCTAGCAGGTTCTATCTCATAACCCACTTCCTCCTCGAATTCCTCAGGCTCCTCCTCAAATTCCTCCTCCTCTCTCCTCTCCCCGCCGAATATCTTCCTGAAGAACCCCATGATTAGCACCCTCGTATGGGATCCCCTAAGCTGCGGTATTTAAATTATTCTAGTAAGCGACACCAAAACTTATTTAAAAGGTGGGTACTGAACAGCTCAAGAGCGAGGGGAACGTGATGTCCAGCGCGATGAGGTACCTCTCGAAGAGCATGAATACAAGTATCCTAGTGTTCCTGAAGAACGGTGTGAACGTTAGAGGAATACTGAAGTCCTACGATAACCATCTGAACCTTATCTTGGACAACGCCGAGGAGATATACACAACGCCGGACGGAGAGACGAAGCAGAGTAAGATAGGGAAGAGAGTGCTCATAAGGGGGGATAACGTGATAGCGATCTCAACGCAGAAGATAGAAGGGTTAGGAGGAGAGGAGGAGTGATATAATGGTCAAGGGAACTCCTTCGATGGGAAGGCGAAGTAGGGGTAAGACGCACGTGAGGTGTAGAAGGTGTGGAAGGCACTCCTTCAACATAAAGAAGGGGTACTGTGCTTCCTGCGGGTTCGGGAGGAGCCCCAGAATGAGGAGGTACTCTTGGGCTAATAAGGTGAGATGGAAGAGCATAAGAGTAATCTGAATGCAGTAGGAACCTAGAGGAATTACTAGAAAGCTTAAGTAACAGTTCAAGCCAAGTAGTGTGCCCCTTTTGAGAGGGGTCCTGCTCCTGACAGAAGGGAAAATTTAAAATTCTCCAGGCTATCCCGCTAGTAGGGCCGGTGGCGCAGTTGGTAGCGCGCCCGCTTGGCATGCGGGAGGTCGGGGGTTCGAATCCCCCCCGGTCCACTAAGCCGGGGTAGCTTAGAGGGAGAGCGTCCGGCTGAAGACCGGAAGGTCGAGGGTTCAAATCCCTCCCCCGGCACTCTTGAAGGTAGGTGTCTTATGAGAGGGGAGTTGTCGGTTTACCTTCTGAGTTCACTCAAACAGTACTTCGGCGAGGAGAAAGGAGAGAGGATAGCTGAGGTTCTCAAGAGGTCAGGGATCAGGTGTTTCGATGACCTCTCATCGGACGTACCTGATGCTCTTATTGAGCTGATGGAGGTCAGTAGATCTGAGTTCTCTAGGTTCCTAGAGGAGTACGGACCTCAAGCTATCGCGAAGCTCAGAGAGAGGTTGGAAGAGCTCTCCTCCAAGGTCAAGGAGCTCGAGATCCAAGTCGGGTGGGCTAGGGAGAAAGGTTCAGCAGAGCGTGGGAACTAGAAGCCTCCATGAGCACTGCGTTCATGAGAGAACTGGAGGTTGCTATGAGCATGATCTCCTCAATAATAAGCTCGATCCAACTCTGCTGTGAGGAGGAGGCTCCTTAAGCCCTAGGGGAGTGGAGGTGTACTACAAGTCCATCAGGGAGGTAGCGGAGAGGTTGAGGAGGGTTAGTAGCATCGACGAGGAGTTCTCAGAGCAACTGAATGGGGTGGCGACCTCCCTAGATAAGATAGTAGAGCTCAGTGATTTAGCAGCTGAGGATCTAGTGGACCTCCTGAAGTACGCTCTCTCGCTGCTCTCAGATGTGAGGAGAGCTAAGGGCAGAGCGGAACTGGACAAGGAGGCACTCTTATTCGAGAACATACTGTTAAAAAGTAAGGTAATTTCATTTTTATGTCAGAGGTTGAGTGGTTAATCTTTTATCTTTTCTAGTAATCCGACTATAAGTAGTATCTCAGATCTCGTTGGAAATGGCATATTTATATCGTTAATTATCTCATTGAGTATAGATATCGCTTTGTTGGACCTAACCCCATAGCTGTTCCTTTCATCCCTGAGAACCTCTATCGCCTCCGTAGTAGCTCTCCTTATGTTCCTAGGAACGCTCCTATCTTGGGATATTCTATCCAATCTCTGCACCGCTTCTGAGAGGAGCTTCTCATACTCCTTAACTCTCTCGGCTTTCTTAGACACCATAACGATCACCTCCTAAACAGCCCCTTTCAATGTGGACGAGCATCCCTCTCTTAAAAAGTTGCACTATCACTATTTGGTGGTATGAGCATTAGGACACTACGAAGCTTCTAAAGGAGCATGTAGCGAGGAGAATCCCCACATAGAAAATAATCTAATATAACAACTAAGATTGTGTTAATATATTTTCAATGAAGGTTTTAAGCATTCATTCGGTTGGTTAAGCGGTGGCTTACGTGAACCTCTCTGAAGACGATAGAAGCAAGAAGATGGCTGAAGCCTTGCTCAAAGGATGGAGGATGCTCTCCGAGACTTGCCCAATCTGCAGCTCCCCGTTATTCGAGACCAGCGGGGGTGAAGTGACTTGTGCTGTCTGCGGAGCTAAGGTGATACTAGTCGAGTCGGAGGAGCAAGTTGGGATAGAGGAACAGAGGCTCTCGCTGGAGAAGATCATGAGCTCCCTAGTTAGGATGCTTGAGCGTGAGGTCCTGTCCTCTGCGGGTGAAATCGATGAGGATACCCTTGCTAGGATGAATTCGATACTGGATGCTTTGGAGAAAGCTAGCTCTATCTACAGGAATCTAACTCGTCTGGGTAGGAGGCATAAGTGAGCCTAGAGCTTAAAGAAGCCTCTCTAGCTCTTTCCACTATCCTCTCGATGAGGTCATCGTAACCTATCCTAGACATTCCCTTGAGGAACCTCAGAGACATCAGAGCTCCTCTACTTATCCCTCTGAGGTGCACTTCGTAGAGGTCCCTCTTAAGGTAGATAGCTCTCCCCTCCTTGATGTAGTAGTAACTCAGAGAAGTTCTGAACTTATAGGAAAGCTCTCTAGGGTCCTCAGGACCATGAAGAGCTCTCACAACGTACCTAGTGATATCGGAATCAGTTAGGACTACTACCTTCCTCCCCTCGTACCTAGCTACTTCGTAAAGCACGAATCCCATCTTAAGCTCAGGGGAAGCCCCGCACCAGATCTCGATCTCCTCTCGGTGACCGTTGAGCCTAAATATCCCTAGGAGCAGCATGGAGAGGACCCTCCGACTGTCCTCCCCACAAAATATGTACTCTCTAGTCAAGAGGGGAGGGCTCAGTCCCCTATCACCTCCTCCTCAGGAATGTCCCTAAGCTCCTCTCTAAGCCTATTCCTTAACTCGGGCCATGTGTAAATCCTCACAAAGGATGGATTTGCTCCCAGAAGTCTCTTTAGGACGGGGGATGCTTCAGATAGCTCTATAGACTCTCCCTCTCTGAGAACTTTAGGGAGGTCACCGCTCGCGAACTCTATGATAGGAGCATCGACTATTACGTCGCTCTCCTTAACTCCTGTAAGCTCAGCTATCCTCATCTTTACCTCATCGATCTTCTCCTTAATCAAGCTGATCCCGTGCTTCTCCCAAGCTACTTTCAAAAGGTCCCTCCTCGTGAGCCTCTCAACTATCCACTTGCTCCTCACATCGCTCCTGAGAAGCTCCCAAACTCTGTAGTCATCTAGCTCTAGGAAGGGGTTGGGATCGCTCCTGATGCCATCTAGGCCGAGCCTATCCAAGATGCTCCTCATACCCATCTCAAGCATTAGCTGGACACCTCTAGAGGTCTTATGGTAATATATGGTCCTGTAAGACAGCAATCTAGCCATGAATAGGGATTCTATAGCTTCTAGAGCTCTTATATTTATCGCTAAATCTCCGTTAGATTCAACAGCATTAGAAGCTATCCTGTGAATGTCCACACTGTAGCCGGCTCCTGTATGGTAGGAGTCCCTCACTATGTAGTCCATCTTATCAGAATCTATAGAAGAGTTTATGACCTTCGAGAGACTCCTCTCATGATGCATCCCTCTTATCAGCTCTACTACATCGCTCGGATGGAAACCCATTCTCCCTAACAAGTCGGATATCTCTGTCTTCCTTATCACTACAGAAGTCATCTCCTCATGAGAGATCCCGAAGCTCTCCATCAGGATATTTTCGAAGGAGTGGGAGAAGGGTCCATGCCCGATGTCGTGGAGGAGGCCGGCTAATCTGAGGAGCTCAATTGTCTCACGCTCACCTCGCAGGCTCTCCCCCATCATGCCAGCTAAGTGCATCACACCCAGTGAGTGCTCGAATCTGGTGTTAACAGCTCCAGGGTAGACATAATCAGATCCGGGGAGCTGCTTTATCCTTCTGAGTCTCTGAAGAGGGAAGGAGTCTATTAGCGTGAGTTCCTCAGGGCTTATCCTGAGGTAGCCATGTATGGGGTCTTTT
>JAVQRZ010000018.1:0-1051 GCA_033582115.1 Candidatus Korarchaeum sp.
CTTCAAGCCTCCTGCGTACTCCCCTCTAAGCTCAACTACAATATCACCTGGGTCTGTAGTCACCACTATAGTCCTGCTCCCGATGTCCTTCAGCCTCCCAGATATCTTCAGAGTCCTACTACTAGGAGGTGAGTACCAGAAGGGGAGCGTAGCTACTAGAAGGGCCGATAATGTTATTAAGATCAGAGCAGCCTTCTTCATGATAGCAACCTCCTCACCAGGACCTTGAGGGCTCTGAAGTTGAAGTATATGTGCATTAGGGAGGAGCCAGCTAGGGAGAAGCCGAGGATTTGGTGCCAGTAACGCCAAACGCTCCTGCTGAAAAGGATATGCTCAGAGAACCTCCCTGAAGGGATGAGGTAGAGGACCAACCCTGTAATGAATAACAACACCCCCAGGGAGACCTGAAGGAAGCTTATGATAGACCTTATCCTGAGTTCGATCGAGCTGCCCATTCGAATACCCGTGAAGGAGGTGTGCTGTTAGAGTATAAATATAAAGTAGAAAAATCACTCATTAGCAGCTATCCTCATAGGGACTATCCTCTCAGGCCACTCCCCTGTCCTAAGGTATTCATCTATCGCTAAAGCAGCTTTCTTCCCATCGCCCATCGCTAGCACGACAGTAGCTTCTCCCCTTATAGCATCGCCTCCTGCGAATACCCCTCTCAGCGTGGTTCTTTGCTTCTCATCTACCACTATAGTCCCCTGCTTAGTGACCTCGAGCTCAGATACCTCTTGGTAGAGCACTCTGTTAGGCCTCTGCCCTATCGCTATGACCACGGTATCGGCCTCGAGGTCGAACTCGCTCCCTGGTATCGGGACGGGTCTCCTCCTACCCGTCTCATCAGGCTCCCCTAACTCATTCCTTATGAGCGTCACAGCCCTAATCCAACCGTTCTCATCACACTTGAAGGCTACCGGGTTCACTAAAAACATGAACTTCACTCCTTCCTCCTCAGCGTGAGCTACCTCCTCTATCCTAGCTGTCATGAACTCTTTCGTTCTTCTGTAAAGTATGTAAACCTCCTCGTACCCTATCCTCAATCCAC
>JAVQRZ010000019.1:0-3546 GCA_033582115.1 Candidatus Korarchaeum sp.
GCTTTCGGCTACGTGGGAGCTAGCAACATAGCTGAGATGAAGTTCAAAGCTAGAGTTGCTTTCGTCTCCCATGCTGGTATGAGCGAAATAGCTCCTCATGACGTCAAGCCCTTGGAGAAGATATCAGATTGATTCAGAACTTCCTCTCAACTAGGAACATCGCTAGTTCCTTTATCTTTTCCTTATAAATGTTACTAGGGAGAAGCACCTCAGCTTCCCTCCAAGAGTCTAGGACTATCCTCCTAGCCACTTCCTTCGCATCTTCTATCGCCCCATATCTCTCCATTATCGATATAGCTTCCTTGATGAGCTCAGGATCGCTTGTGTGCATCGAGAGGATCTCCTTGAGCCTCCTCTTATCTCTCTCATCGGCTCTAGATAGCGTGTATATAACGATCAGAGTGACCTTTCCCTCCCTTATGTCCTCACCGAACTCCTTGCCTAAGCTCTCAGCACTGGTGACGTTCAGTATATCGTCTTGGATCTGAAAAGCTACTCCTATAGACTCACCGAACTTCCCAAGTTTCCTCTCCTGATCCTCGTTAAGTCCAGCAGCTATCGCTGCGAACCTAGCGGCCATCCTAGGGAGCACACCAGTCTTGTTAGCACACATCTCCAAGTAATGCTCAACTTTTATGGTCTCAGGGTCCCTCAACCCCCTGTGCCATCCTATGTCTGTCGCTTGACCTAGGTGTATCCTTATCATGTCCTCCAGGTAAGCGTTAATCAACCTCCTGTAGAGAGGATCGCTCACCTTCATCTCCATGAGCAGCCTCATCGGTAGGAAGTACATCGCTGAGGAGAGGTTCACAGCTATGTCCAGACCGTATTTCACGTGTATAGCTTTATCTCCCCTTCTGACCTCAGCCCCGTCCTCTATGTCGTCAGCTATGAGCGAACCGTTGTGGAGGAGCTCGACTATTACTGCTAAATTCTTGTACCTCTCCAGATCAACCCCCAAGTTGTTAGCCATCACCAAGAAGAGCCACGGTCTCCACCTCTTCCCTCCTCTAGCTAAAAGGTCCCACATAGGTTCGAATATAGCCCTCTGTATAGTCTGCGGATCGTAACCCGTTGAACTTTTCCCCATCAACCACTCTAAGTACTCATAATCTAACTCCTTGGGGAAGTGTCGCTCTATCAGAGCATCAAGCCACCCTCTGCTATCCTTGAGCTCCCTCTCTATTTCCATTAGTTCACCTCAATTGGTGCTTTGATGGAAAGTATAAATGTTTATGCAGGAACCTGTGTTTCTGATTCCGCTCACTTTACCCCTACCAATCTAACGAACGTTGAGTTTATACAGTTGCCCCCACTTATCTCCTGTTTCTCGTCTGTTATCAAGTCATTTATTATACTATTAAGCATAAAAGCGCTTCTTCTAGCCCATAAAATCCCCTTAGGGAGATTTCGATCGACCTTAACTTTTACAGTGATCCTCTCCCCGCTATCCGACTCCAGAGCGATTAAGCCACCGTCCTCAAGGCCTAGCTCTATGCAGTCATCCTCGCTCATATGCAAGAAGTCCTCAGTCGAGTCTTGTATCGTGTCTTGCGAGGACGTAGCCCAAGGTACTGCGCTAGTTAGTAGCCTGTAGGGATAATCACTTTTAACCTCCTCCCAAGTGACACGGGGCAGAGGAGAATATCCTCGTTTTGACGCAATCTCGCTGTAGAACTCTATCTTCCCTGAAGGTGTTTGGTAGGTATCCTTGCTTGGGTATATAAGTTCAACGTAGGGCTTACTGAGGAGCTCCTCATAACTCCTAACCATCTTGCTTTTAGAGAGGGCCTTCCTAATAGCTTCTAGAGGATCTTCCTCAAGCTCAGGCTTTCTGATGCCTAGTCTCTTGGAGAGCTCCCTAGTGACCCACCAGTTAGGCTTACTCTCGCCTAGAGGCTCGAAGGCCTTCCTACTGTAACCAACGTAGCGGTGCCACCAGCTGGCCACTAAGTCATCGTGCTCGAACATGCTCGTAGCCGGAAGCACCACGTCTGCGAGCTTAGCCGTCTCCGACCAGACCACCTCATGGACCACCTTGAATAGATCTGTTCTCTCCATCCCTTTCCTGAACAATTTAGCTCTGGGAAGAGTTAAAGCCGGATTGGAGTTGTAGATGTAGATGAATCTGAACTTCCCTTCAGTTAGGAGCTTAGGCAAGTCTATCATGTTGACCTTCCTCCCGGAGCCTGGGTGCTGCGTTGCTAAGTGCTCATCGAAGTCCCTCGAGGAGTTAGAGTAGAAGAACCCTCTATGGATCCCAACTAGGGCAGGTATAAGGGAGATCAGCCTCACAGCTTCAGCCCCGTACTTAGCCTTCTGGACGCCTTTCCCTATGTAGGTGACGCTGGGCTTCAGCTTCGAGTAGCTCTCAGCTAGCTCCCTCATCCTCTCCCTCCTGACTGAAGTCACCTTCTCGATGAGATCAAGGGGGTAACTGGAGATCAAACGCTCGTACTCATCGAAGCCCTTGGTGAACTCCCTTATGAACTCAGAATCAACTTCGAACTCATTGATTATGTACCAAGAAATACCGACTGCTAGCAACCCGTCCGTGCCGGGCTTAGGTCTCAGGTGTCTCCCCAACCTAGCTACCTTGGTGACCCTAGGGTCAATCACCCAGACCTCCTTACCAGCCGCTCTCAGGTCAACAACCGTCTTGTAAGCGTGGACGCTCGTGGCTGATAAATCAGCCCCCCAGATAACGAGGAGCGATGCTTCCTCCATATCCTCAGGGAAAGCCCCGTAGCTAGATCCGTAGTGAAGCTCAATAGCCTCCTCTCCAGCTTCATCGCAAAGAGTATAACGTAAGGAGGTAGCTCCTATCGCGTTGAACAGTCTCTTCGGATACTTCCTATCTACCAACCCCGTACTACCAGCATAATCGTATACCAAGACCTCTTCAGGCCCGTAGGAATCTAGAACTCGCTTCAGTTCATCAGCGACTAAGTCGAGAGCTTCGTCCCAGCTTACCCTCTCGTAACCATCCCCTACCCTAACGTGTGGGTAGAGCACCCTCTTACTGCTCCTGTAGTACTCTAGGAACCTGCTAGCTTTTTGGCAAGCGAAACCTCTCGTTACCGGGTGATCAGGATCTCCCCTCAAGTTATCGTTACCTACTATCAAGGAACAAGCATCAGGGCAGTCCCTCTGACATATGATCCTACGCATCATCCTACTCGCTCCTCATAAGTTTAAATCAATAACGCGGACGTGTAATGGTACCTAGGTAGAACCTTTTCATTTTTAAGTTGTCACTCTAGCTTAAGTTATGCCGATCAGGGTTAAGGTAGACAGAGCGCTTTGTATAGGCTGCGGAGTCGCTCCAGCTCTCTGCCCTGAGGTATTCTACCTCGAGGACGGGAAGAACAGGATCAAGCCTGAGTTCTCGATAGAGACTAGTGAAGAGATTTCCGTAGGGGAGGTCAAAGACGAGCTGAAGGACTGCGTTGAGACAGCTGCTAGCTCCTGTCCAGTTAGCGCTATAACCCTAGAGTAGATTTCCTTCAGCCTTATTCCTCAAAATTTTTTCAATTTCCATCTGAA
>JAVQRZ010000020.1:0-2274 GCA_033582115.1 Candidatus Korarchaeum sp.
AGCTATGTAAACTCCCCTAATGAAATCTCTGACCTCTAACTCCTTTAGCTCCAGTGAGCAAGCCCTTAGCTTGTCCTTACCCGATGAGAAAACCTCAAAGCCTGAGAGCTCTGACCCGAACCATTCCTTAACCCAATTTAAGAACTCCTTCACTCTGGCTTCCTCAGGACCGCTACGAAGAACCCTATCGTGTCGTTGTCCTGAGGGTATATCCTCATGCACCTCTCCATCTCGCTCCCAAACTCCCAGTCCATCCATCTCCTCAACCCTTTCCTCCAAACGAGGCCTTCTACCTCAGGCTCTTCCAGGACTGCTCCTAGCTGAAGCAATTTAAAGACGATCCACTCGTTCTCCTTGGGCTCCAAGGTGCAGGTGGAGTAAACCATCAAGCCCCCTGGCTTCAGGGTCTCGTAAGCAGCTTTAGCTAGTGAGAGCTGTAACCTAGATAGCCTCTCAACCTGCCTCGGGCTCCACCTCTGCAGAGCTCCCCAGTTCCTCCTGACCTCACCTAAGGAGCTACAGGGACTATCGAGCAGGACCTTGTCGAACCTCTCCCTACCTAGGACCTCTGGAGCCCTCCTCCCATCGAACATAGTCACCACCACATTTAGAGATCCCATCCTCTGGACGTTCGAGGATAGAGCATCGACCCTCTCTGGGTTGACGTCGTTAGCTAGTATAATCCCCCTATGACGCATCATCTCAGCTATCTGAGTCGTCTTGGAGCCGGGTGAGGCAGCTAGATCCAATACCCTCTCACCGGGCTCAGGCGATAGTACCACTGGGGGGATCATGGAAGCAGCTTCCTGTACGTAGTAAAGCCCCAATTGGTGCCACTCCGTATTACCGAGTCTCTCAGGACCTTTAAGCACTCTGAACCCCTTATCGTACCATGGTACCTCAGAGAGCTCCCAGCCCTTGGACCTGAGGAGTGAGGTGAAAAACTCAGGATCCACCTTCATTGGGTTGACCCTTATGCTTGGGATGGGTCTCTTAGCCATGAAGGAGAGCAGTGTCTCATATTCATCTCCTAGCAGCTCTCTGTACCTCCTCTCGAACTCGGGCTTTATCAATCCCCTCGGTATACCTTCCATCAGGAGTAGGGTCAGCTCAGCTTAATATCCTCTAGCGTCCCATGGGCATGGGGTACTATGGAGGAGATCAAGGAGCTAGCAATGGTCTTAGCGGCTGAGAACGCGTTGAAATACGGGAGAGCTGAGTTAAACGCTGTGATAGGGAAGATACTTCATATCAGACCGGAACTAAAGCCTAGAGTCAAAGAACTGATCCCCTTAGTTGAGGAGATCGTGAGGAACGTTAACGAGATGCCGAAAGAGGATCTAGAGGAGCTAACACATGGTTTTATGAGGGAGAAGAAGGAGGAGGTGAGGAAGTGGCCTCCCTTAGCTAGGGCTGAGGAGGGGAAAGTCGTTACTAGAGTTGCACCGGAGCCCAACGGTTATCCGACGCTCGGTCACGCTAAGGGGCTCTTGGTCCCGTTCATATACGCTAGGCTCTACAAGGGCAAGTTCCTCCTCAGGTTCGAGGATACGAACCCCAGGGTGGAGAGGCTTGAGTACTACGAAGCCATAAGGAGTGAGTTCGCTAAGCTCTTAGAGGCTTGTGAGGAGGAGCTCGGACTTTCTCCAGGTAAATGGGACGAGGAGATCATAGAGTCCTATCACCTCCCTGAGATGTATGAACTCGCTGAGAAGATGATAGAGCAGGGCGATGCTTACGTCTGCACGTGTCCAGCTAATGAGGTCAGGAGGAAGAGGAAGCTCGGTATTGAGTGCGAGCATAGAGATCATGCAGTCGAGTACAACCTTGAGTTATGGGAGAAGATGTTGAACGGGACCTTCAGAGAGGGAGAGGCTCACCTGAGGATGAAGACTGACATGAAGCACCCTAACGTCACCATGAGAGACCCCGGGATATTCAGAGTGATAGAAGCAGAGCACCCGATACACGGGAATAGGTTCAGGGTCTACCCCGTCTACGACTTCTCAGTTAGCGTCATGGACGCGTTGACCGGAGTTACTCACGCATTTAGGAGTAAGGAGTTCGAGCCGCACGTCGAGGTTCAGAGTCAGATAGTGAGGAAGCTAGGCCTTAGGGAGTATGAGATGATTCAGTTCGGGAGGATAACAGTTGAGGGTATTCCCCTTTCCAAGAGGTACATAAGGCCCCTAGTGGAGAGCGGTATCCTAGAGGGGTGGGATGACCCTAGGATCCCGACCTTGAGGGGGTTGTTCAGGAGGGGAATTCTCCCTA
>JAVQRZ010000021.1:0-2219 GCA_033582115.1 Candidatus Korarchaeum sp.
GAAGAATTCCCAACTGTGCATCTTCGACGCTAGGGATATTAAGATCGGAAGGAGGAGCTTCAACGTGAGGGATAGGCACTACGTGGTAGTACTCAAAGGAGGGTAAATCATGGGGAGGAGGTTCCTAGATCTAGAAGCTGATGTAGGTTTCGAAGTATGGTCTGAGGACCTGAACTCCCTCTTCGAGGAAGCTGCGTTGACTATGTACGAAGTCATGGTGGACGTAAGGAAAGTAGTTCCTAAAGTGGAGAGGCATATCGAGTTGAGCGCACCTGATCTGGAGATGT
Organism: Candidatus Korarchaeum sp.; assembly: GCA_033582115.1. GTDB lineage: Archaea > Korarchaeota > Korarchaeia > Korarchaeales > Korarchaeaceae > Korarchaeum. Next base: position 288 of record JAVQRZ010000021.1, read on the forward strand.
TACTTCAAAACTGGCTCTCTGAACTGCTTTTCATTACAGAGATCGAGAAGCTGGTTTTCTCTAGATTCAAAGTCTCAATAGAGGACGGGAGTCATCTGAATGGGAAGGCTTTAGGTGAACTCATAGATCTCGAGAGACATGATCCTAGAACAGAAATAAAGGCAGTTACTTACCACAGACTGAGTGTCGTTAAAGAAGGGGACATTTGGAAGTGCACTGTAGTGCTCGACATATGACTTACTCAGCGCTGCAGCGGTTGCATGAGAGCTGAAGATACCATATACGTTACAACAAAAGTGGAACTCAGTAGGGATAGATAAGGCGTTAGGGCTCCTTCTTGGGGACTTAATTGTCTGAATGAGACTCCGGAATCTTTCACAGTATGAATATGTTGGATTAGCGTTTTCCCCTCACTCACTGAAGCGAGGGTCTCGCGAGCACCTAATTTTATAAACTGCGAGAGTGTCTCCCCTCTGATCGGAAAGAGGTGCCGTTATGCCGAGAAGGCATGGTTCGCTCCAATACTATCCTAGGAAGAGGGCTGCTACTCAGAAAGCGGTGTTTAGATCCTATCCTGAACTCTCGTTAGATAAACCGACTTTAGTTGCCTTCCCAGGCTATAAAGCAGGGATGCTCCACGTCCTGATGAAGGAGGATAGGCCTGGTAAACTGAACTTAGGTCAACAAATAGTGTTAGCATCCACCGTGATAGAAACACCTCCTATAGAGGTAGTTGGATTCAGAGCTTACAAGGAGGATCACTACGGGTTGAAGCCTCTCGTCACAGCTGTTAGGATAGAGAACAACGATTTGATCTCGCGTACCTTAACTGTAGGTAAAGGGGTGGATAACTTGGAGACTGCTATCCCTAAGTTGGAGAGTAGCAAGAACCAGATCAGTGAGATCAGAGTTCTAACTTATACTAGACCTGATTTAGCTGGGATCCATAAGAAGAAACCAGAGTTCTTGGAAATACCAGTCAAAGGTGGGGAAGTGGACGATAGAGTAAGCTTAGCTGTTTCCCTAGTAGGTTCTCAGGTGAAGGCGAGTAACGTCTTCAAGGTAGGTCAGTTGGTCGATTTGACCGCTATAACGAAAGGACACGGTTGGCAGGGCGTCGTGAGGAGGTTCGGAATAGAGCTCCTCAGGCACAAAGCGGGGAAAGGTAGGTGGAGAGTCGGTAGCCTGGGGTCGAGACACCCACCATATGTGACTTGGAGGGTCCCGAGAGCTGGGCAGACAGGTTATCACAAGAGGACGGAGTACAACAAGAGGATACTCATGCTAGAGGACCTGACGGACGGTGGGATTGACTTAACGCCTAAGGGAGGGTTCAGGAGCTATGGAGTTCTAAAGAGTCAGTACATATTGGTATCAGGATCGGTCCCGGGACCGGCTAAACGCTTCGTTTTCATAAGGCACCCGATAAGACCGAAGTACGAGAAGCTACCGGTACCAGAGATATACTACGTCAGTTCCGTAGGTTGGTTGAAGAGGTGAGAGGAGTGGAGGTCCCTGTTTACAACCTGAAGGGGGAGATCGTTAGGAACATAGAACTACCGAAGGTCTTCTCCTTCGAAGTAAGGTCGGATGTCATAAGGAGGGTCTATCTCTCGCAGCTCACGGCTAGGATCCAGCCTCAGGGTAGAGACCCCCTAGCCGGCCTTAGGACATCGGCTGAGTCTTGGGGAGTCGGGCATGGTATCGCTAGGGTCCCCAGGGTTAAGGGTAGAGGATACTCAGCTGCGGGTAGGGCGGCGAGGGCAGTCATGGTGGTAGGTGGAGCTAAAACCAAAGCTCCGAGGTCCTGGAAGGTCGTCTGGGAGAGGGTGAACAGGAAGGAGAGGAGGGTAGCTATAGCATCAGCGATAGCTGCTACTCACTCTATAGATCTCGTGAAAGCTAGACACAGGGTACCCAATGGCATAAAGG
>JAVQRZ010000022.1:0-4484 GCA_033582115.1 Candidatus Korarchaeum sp.
TACTTTCCTTACTCTAGGCAGGACGCGATATTCAGGGAGGGAGAGCCTCTCTCCTCTAAGTATGTAGTTGAACTCCTTGAGGAATCCGGTGCTGATAGCATATTGACTGTTACAGCACACCTCCATAGGCTGAGCGATCTAAGAGAACTCTCAAGTAAGGTTAATTTTCTCAATTTGAGCGGATTCAAGCCCTTAGCTAGAGAGCTCATGAAACTGCCTCTCAAAAGCCCTTTCATCTTGGGACCCGACACTGAGAGCATAAATTGGGCTAAGGAGCTCGCTGAGCAATATGGAACTAGCGATTATGACTCCCTCAGGAAGGAGAGGGACCTCAGTACAGGTGAGATAAGGACCTTCATCAAGAGCTTAGATATTAGGGGAAGAGACGTCATCGTGGTAGACGATATCGTCTCTACAGGAGGGACTATGGCTAACGCCCTCAAAGCGGCTAGGGAGATGGGAGCTAACTACTTAGTTGCAGCATTTATTCATCCTGTACTCGCCCCAGGTTCCTTGGAGAAATTGATAGGAGCTGGAGCTGACGTTTTAATAGCGACTGATACTCTGGAATGGGTCGGATCAAGAGCAACCGTAGTTCATATAGTAGCTGAAGCCTTGAAGACAGGTGATTTCGCTTGAAGGTGAGACTAGGAATACTTATCTCAGGCTCTATAACATTTTCAATCTCATTCTTAATGCTTTACGCTTCCATCATCTTCCTCAATAAGTTCTCTCTCTCCTATATAGGAGTCGCTTTAAGTATTATACTCGCAATACTATCAGTAGCAGTTTTTATCAGAAAGAGCATCGCTATACAGATATTATCCATCTTCTACTTCATCTTGGCTTTAGTTGGTATCCTACTAGCGTTGAGTTTACCACCTGAAGGTTTGCTGGTATCCCTTCCTTCCCTCGCTATCGCTACCTACCTATGGAGGTACATTAGATGTCAAGAAGAGAAATTTAGTGAGGATTCTCGTCATGAAACTGAGGAAGATACCTTTCCTCTCAATAATTCACTAACGAAGAACTTATTCAGTCAATAGCAAGATTATAAAGGGCATGAAAGGGACCTTTCTCGAAGGTGATGCTGTATCCCGAGGAGGAGAGTTCGCGAGGAGGATGAGGAAGAGGGGGAGGTATTCGAAGGGGCTGAGGAAGATTACTATGATTCTGGAGCTGAGATCAGCGAGGAGTACGATCCAACGGAGCTCGAAGGGGTAGGACCGGCTACAGCTAGAAGACTTAAAGAAGCAGGTTTCACGAGTCTCGAGTCGATAGCTATGTCGACACCAGCTGAGTTAGCTGTCTACACAGGTATAAGCGAGAGTGTAGCTCAGAAGATAATACAAGCTGCTAGAAGTAAGCTCAATATAGATGTTATGTCTGCTTACGATTTTTATCAACAGAGAAAGGCTGTCCAGAGGATAACAACAGGATCCAAAGCTCTCGATGAGCTCTTAGGGGGAGGGGTAGAGACACAGTCGATAACGGAGATATACGGACCTTATGGATCTGGTAAGACCCAATTCTGTCACCAGATGGCTGTTACAGTTCAGTTAGAGGAGGAGAGAGGAGGTCTAGGAAGGGGGGCTCTCTACATAGATACTGAAGGCACCTTCAGGCCTGAGAGAGTGCTCCAGATAGCTGAGAGATTTAAACTAGACCCGGAATCCACGATGAGGAATATACTCTACGCTAGGGCTTTCACTAGCGATCATCAGATGATAGTGACTGAGAGAGCTGAGTCTTTCATAAAGGAGAGAGATATAGGGTTGATAATAGTGGACTCGCTGATAAGTCACTTCAGGGGTGAGTACGTCGGCAGGGAGACATTAGCTGAGAGACAGCAGAAACTCAATAAGTACCTGCATAAGTTACTCAGATTTGCCCTAGGATACAACCTAGCTGTTATAGTAACGAACCAAGTCGTCGCTGATCCTGGAGCTTTCTTCGGTGATCCAAACAAACCGGCCGGAGGTCACGTCTTAGGTCACGGAGTTACAGCTAGGCTCTACATAAAGAGGGGAAAGAAGGACAGGAGGGTCGTTAAGTTAGTTAAGAGTCCCTACCTCCCTGAGGGGACCATAGAGGTCGCGATAACTCAAGGGGGGATAGAGGATGTCTGAATCTCATAATCCCTCTTTTTACTCTCGTATTCATCCCTAGTTCCGACGACCCTCGCGGGCGCCCCCATTACTACCTTGCCAGGAGGTACGTCTCTAGTAACTACAGCACCAGCTGCTACTACAGCTCCCTCGCCTATCCTGACCCCTGATACAAGCACAGAGTTAGCGCCTATGACAGCGTCGTCCTCCACGGTGACTCCGAGTAATCTTTTGCTAGGTGGATACTTATCGTTAGTTAGTACCACGAAGGGCGCGAGGAAGACCCTATCCCCTATCACGCTCATCGGTGGTATGTAGACTCCGCTCTGTATACTCACTCTGCTCCCTATCCTGACCCTCCCGTCTATAAGGGAGTTCGTACCTATTACCGTGTTATCACCCACTTGAGAATCCTCCCTTATCAGGATGAAGTGACCTGTTTGGACCCTATTGCCTATGACCACCTTCTCGTAAATCACTGAGTTGCTCCTTATGAAGCAATCCTCCCCTACCCTTACCCCTTCACTCAACTCATCGTAACTCTCTAAGCTAGCTCTCGATCCCCTCACCTTCGGCAGGATAGGGTAGCCTAGTATCGAGTAGAGACCTATTACGCTCCCTCTACCTATAGCAGTAGGTCCTAGCACTACAGCCTCTCCTTCAAATAGGACTCCTTCAACGGATGCTTTTTTAGAGAGGTACATAGAGATCCTAACGGGATTATGAAGGAGACTATAAAAGTTTCCTTAGTAGGTGAAGATACCGAGCTACCTGCTAATACACAACTATCCGATCTTTATAATGCTCTAGGATTCAGCAAGTGGGAGATCCTCCTGTTAGTCAACGGTAGGCCTTGCTCTGATGACTGTTATCTTGAGGAAGATGATCTAGTGACTTGGATCAGGATAACTTACCATGAGAGCCCGGTGAGGTATAAATGAGGATTTGCGACGTCTGTAAGGCTAAGGAAGCCATATATACGAATTACTTGCTTAGGGCTTCTCTCTGCCCAGATTGTTTGATGAGCTCAGTTAAGAGGAGAGCTTGGTCTGTGTTAAGGAGAGAGCTCCGCCAACAGGATAAGATTATGGTAGCTCACTCAGGGGGAAAGGATAGCTCGCTCGCCCTCCTGCTCACAAAGGGGTTCTCAGATGAAGCTAGGGATTTTGGTTTGAGAGTTGTTTCCGTGACAATAGACGAGGGAACGCTTTACAGGAGAGCTTCCGTAGAGCTAGCTAGGAAACTGGCTGAGAGACTAGGGGTTAGACAGGTAACAGTTCAGATGAACGAGGTTCTAGGCTTTTCTATAGAGGAACTAAGGTCTGTAATCCCTAGGAATTGGAAGAGGAACGCTTGTACTTATTGCGGTGTTCTGAGGAGACAGCTAATTAACGCTGTAGCTAGAGAGATGGGAGCTACTGTCGTAGTTACAGGGCATAACTTAGATGACTTAATTCAGACCTCTCTGATGAATCTAGTCAGGGGGGATCTGAACGCACTCACGAAGGCTATGAGACATGAGAGGAGATATGAGGAGGGACTAGTCCCCAGAGTGAGGCCCCTCAAATACGTTTACGAGAGGGAGGTTGCTAGCTTAGTAGTAGCCTTAGGGATCCCTGCTCACCTAGGAAAGTGCCCTCTGGCCCAAGGGATGAGGATAGGAATAAGAAGGGAGATAGACTTCATCGAGGAGTTAGAGCCAGGAGCGAAGCTGAGAGCTCTCAGCTTCTTTGAGAACACCTTATCTAAACTGGAAGTTAGTGTGAGCATAGGTGAGTGTTCTATCTGCGGTGAACCCACTACATTGGATGTTTGTAAGGCTTGTCAGTTCAGGGGGGAAGTCTCCTCGCTCATGGGACTCAAGGAAGGATTGAGGATCGATCTCGATTCTATCAGAAGAGCAGTGGGCTCAGCATTCCGATCTTAGGTATGTAGGCTCTAGCTTGAGGAAGAGGTCTCAGCCCGTATTCCAATGCCCTATCTGAGTAATTGAGTATCAACTGCATCATATTGACTCCGGTGAACCAGCCTAGACCGCCGACTTGAGCATCTAACTCATGGAAGTTAGATGAGTCATCCCTAGGGAGACCCTTACCGTAGAACAGGACGGGCACCGGGTCTCCTGAGTGCTTCCCTGTGGGGCAAGGAGTCGCATGATCCCCTGTTATGACCACCAGTAGGTCTTCAGGCGGGTCAGTTAGAGGTTCTATAGATGCATCTATCCTCTCCAAGACCCTAACTTTCAACTCTGGATCCTTATTGTGGGAAGCTACATCAGTGCCCTTCATATGAACATAAACGAAATCAAACTCCTTTAGAAGGTCCAAAGCTTTAATTATTTTAGCGGAAAAGTCTGAGTTAGGGAGTCCTGTAGCT
>JAVQRZ010000023.1:0-7220 GCA_033582115.1 Candidatus Korarchaeum sp.
AGCCCCAAGCCCCGTTAACATAGCGAGTACCGTAAAGCTTAGCCCTATCAAATAGATCCTCAGGGTTATCGAGAATAGGTATGATTCCAGCCCTTCTCTTAGCGTCTAAGATCCTATGGAATGCTTCCCTGAAGCTCCTAGGGTTCAGCTCATCTAAGGGGGGTATCAGTTCCTTCATCTAGATCCTGGAGTGAGTGGGGTAAGGAATTAATATAAAAGGTTTTAACTTTCGATAGCTTCTCTCATCACCTTGAAGAGTTCCCTAATCTCGTGCTCCTTTAGGAAGCTGTAACTTATCCTGAAGAACTCCCTACCCCCTCTGAAGACAGCCGCAGGTACTATACCTACTACAGGATCCCAGCCAAGCAGCTTGAGAGCTAACTCATTAGAATCCCTCACTTCAGGGTGCTTAGCGTAGAGGTAGAAAGCCCCTCTAGGTTCAGGGAATACTAAACCAGTTTCTCTAGCTCCTCTGATGACCTCCTCCCTTAGTTTCGCGTAATGACTTCTAACACTAACGAAATAACTATCGCTCGCAGCTTCTATCATCTTGGTGATAAGGGTCTGCGATACCTCAGAGACACCTGCTGTCATCAAGTAGAGCAACCTGCCGACTAGCTCTGGCTTCTCAACCCCCCAATAAACGTAGCCTATCCTCATCCCCGGTAGGGCGAAGGTCTTACTGAAGGTATCAGCGATCACATCCCCCACTACTTCAACACGCTCATCGAAGTATATCTGGGAGTAAGCAGCGTCATTTATCAGGAGGACGTTCCTCCTGCCTAACTCGTCCCAAAGATCCCTCAGCTCTGAGTTAGGAGCTGTGTAACCTGTAGGGTTGTTAGGGTAGTTTATAAGGACGGCTGAGGCGTCATCAGACTTGCTCAGCACTTCATTCACTAGGTCCTCAGCGAGGGGATCGTAAGTAGATACACTGTATCCGAACTCGATAGCGTGCTCGAAGTACTGAGGGAACCCAGGAGCTGGGACCAGCACTCTTCCCTTCCTCAACTTGGAAGCAGCTATCGTTGAGATGAGCAAGGACTGAGCGCCTCCGTTAGTCACAAATATCCTCTTCTCATCTATATCTCTACCTAAAAACTCCTTCGCGAACTCGCTGATGCTCTCTCTAGTCCTTTCAGTCCCCACGAACGGTAAGTACCTCCTCCCAACCTCTCCGAGCTCCTTAAACACTTCTGAAATTGGCACAGGTGGTTCGTGTGAGGGCTCGCCTATATGAGCTCCTATCACTCTCCTACCTTCCACCTCCCTCCTCCTACACGCATTGAAGACATCTCTTATCGTTAGCATCAAGACCACCTCCAAGTAAATACTATTTAGTATTCCGAATCTGCTAATTATACTCTGCGTCCTGAAAGCTCGTTTACTCCTTGAGATCTACTGTATAAATTTTAACTCATTACTCGCTGAAACCCATGGGTCTCAGAAACCTTTCGCGGCGATCAAGCAAACATCCTCTCAGATTAAGTAAGATGAAGATATCCTTAGGACAGTCAACTAGCTACTCTATTATCGCCAAAAAGCAGGTGAGAAGAGGGACTAGGAGACCTAGTTGATAAGCTATAAGAGAGATGTCGGAGATTCACCACATCACCTGTATAATAGAACAGCATCTCCCTGATTGAGTCCTAGATCCTGAGCAACTACAGGGCACTTCACTATGAGCATGTGAAATACTCCGCTCAACTCACCTAGCACCTCATAGTTCCCTTGACCCTTGGATATCACCAAATCATGCTCCTTAATCCACTTCGCAACTTCATCGGATCTTCTATCTGGCCCTGTACCAGGATCCCCATTGCTCACAGTTCTCAAATCGATATTATCGAGTTCTGAGAGGCTCACATAGTTGAAGTCCTCTACGGTAGCATCGTTTATCATAGGCCCTCCCTTAACGACGAATGCGATCCTCAAATCCTTGATACTGAGCATGGTCTCCAACAGGAGCTTATCGAAAACTATTTCACCAGCGTTATCTGAGAAGTAGAGAACTGAGGAGGCCCTCTCGAAAGTCCTATTGAAGAGGTCATAATGATCTACTCTCAACTCTGAGTTGAGTAACCTCTCCAGAGTGCCTCTTAAGTCGTAAGAAGTGTACGGACCGAAGTCTATCATATTGCCTGCTATTGATATCTTAATTGCTGTCTTGAGGGGGTTCTCGCTCCTCCTTATCACCTCCTTGCATTCCCCGTAGAGTTCGAGAGCTTCATCATTGCTCCTCTTCTTAACTCTCGCGTAAGGATCGCCAAGGGCATACTTCCTTATTATCGCTTGCACAACGTAGTCGATCTCAGGAGGGCTAACGTTCCAGTCAGCTACTATTAAATACTTCATGACCTCTTTCTGAGCTTCTTCTATAACTTCATCCTCTAAGGAAGCCATCCTCAAGGCATTGACGGTCTGTCTGAGGAAGCATGCTATGCAATCCGGTCTCAATCTCATGGGGTTCCCACCTCTACGCCTTGAGATATTTAAACATCTCATCCTAAGCTCGTACAATGACCCCTTGGGGAGTTAGCACGGGGCTCAAGTTATCTAGTCTCAATCAAAGATCGGCCTAATATTACCTCCTGTATTCTGTTTCTCTTCTAAATGAAAAATATAAAAATTTACAATAAATAAAATAATTATAGATTAAAAAATTACCAAAAGACACTTAGATATGAGAATTAGGTTACCCATCCTAATATAAAAAATTTCCAAATTTATCAAAAGAAAATAATAAATTTTCTAATTAGTAGAACCTAATTTTGTATTCCTTCTCCTACAAAAAGTTATCTCTTTGTCTCAATATAATATTTATGAAAAATAATTACAAAGATAAATTCTTTTATCCTTTAAAATTTTACTGTGAATTTAATAAATTAGTACAGAACTTGTGGCATGGGTTTTTATGGGAGAAGAGATGGTACCTAGGGAAGTTTTCGCTAGGAAGGCGAGCGGTCTAGTTAGGGAAGCTAGCTTTTTAGACGCATTTGCATTTGGGTTCCTCAACCAAGGGGTAGCTATAGCTATCTGGATGCTCCTGAGCTGGGGGGTCTTCCTCTTCCCTTCGGGTGACCTGCTGGGTTCGGTGCTCCTGAGCGTGCTCTTCACACTACCCGGTGTGGCATTAGTTTGGGGCATTTTAGGAGCTTCTATGCCTAGAAGCGGCGGCTGCTATATTTACAACACTAGGATAATTCACCCAGCTGTAGGAATGGCTGTGAGCGTTGGTGATTACTTCATATGGTGGCTCTGGATAGTTATATTAGCTCCTTGGGTTGCGGACCCGGGCTTAACTACCCTGCTCGGCATGCTGGACATGGTTGAAGCTACTGAGTGGGTGAGGTCACCTGCGGGTATGTTCACCATCGCGACGCTGGTGAACCTACTAGGTTACTTATTCACCTTCTACGGGCTGAGGTGGTACCTCCTGCACCAGAAGACGGTATTGACACTCTCGCTCCTGACCCTCGGGGTAGTGGTGTTGATACTCGGGATGCACTCTCATGAGGAGTTCGTAGCAGCTTGGAATAACACAGCTGCTGAGTACGGCTCTTTAGATTATCAAGGGATGATTGAAGCTGCTAGAAACACTGCTCCTGAGTTCTTCAACCCCGCGATGCCCTTGCTCTTCGGGACCTTGGGCTTGATGGTAGTGAACTCTTGGTGGGCTCATTACGGCTGGGCGGTCAACGTCATAGGAGGAGAGGTGAAGAGACCTCAGAGAAACATAATGGCAGCTCAATACGGAGCTATAATAGTTCCAGCAGTACTAGTAACAACATTCTCGCTAATATACCCGAGATTAATCGGTGAGGATTTCATGAGAGCCCTGGCTGTAGCTGATAACGCTGGGCTCGATGGTTACAACATGCCGTTCCCAGCTAACTTCGTAGGGATAACTAGAGTGTTCATAGATACGAGCGATACAATAGGAGTTCTGATAGCTGTCTTAGCTGCTCTCAGCTTAATACTAGCTGATTACATCTGGATTCCAATGTCCTACGTGGCTGGGAGCAGGATAGTCGTAGCTTGGGGTATGGACAGGATGGGACCTAAGTGGTTCTCCGAGGTGCATCCGAAGTGGGCATCTCCAGTTAAGAACCTCACCTTCATGTTCCTCACTAGCGAAATAGGGATAGCACTCTACTCGCTCTTCCCGGAGTGGTTCGCTGGGTTAGCTGTTACAGCGACGGAGTGCGTTTCGATATGGGGAGTAACCGCGATAGCAGCTACTATACTCCCGTTCAGAAGGAGCGTGAGGTCAATATGGGAGACCTCGCCCTACAAGAACTGGAGGATAGGGCCCATACCTCTGATCACGATAGGCGGGGTAATAGACCTGATCTACATAGGTATATTGCTGTACTTCTTCTACACCAACCCTGGACTCGAGGGGATCACTGAGTTAGCGGTAGCGTGGTTCACTGGCCTCTGGGTCTTCGGGGCCCTCTGGTACTACTATTGGAGGGGAAAGTGGAAGAAGGAGGGTATAGATATAGATCTACTCTGGAGGGTATTACCTCCGGAGTAGTAGATCTTAAGAGAACTTTTTAAATCCCCTCAAATTTCTATTCTCGTTATAGTACAGCTATATGCTCAATTAAGAAAGGTACGATTTAGGGAATGAGGCTAAGGTCACCTTACTTTCCTGATGACCAATAAATTGTCCTTTCTACCTATCACCTCTACACGATCCCCTTCCTTTATCTCCTCTTCTGAAGTCGCTCTCCATAGCTCACCCGATATCCTTATGTAACCCGTTCCCCCAGGTGGTATGCCCTCTACAGCTATCCCCTTGCCAGCAGGGATCCAGCTAACAGGCCCCCTCCTCAGTACAGAGGCTATAGCCTTGACGAATATGAGTGATATTATGAGCCCAACGCTCCCAACTGAGATGATCAATCTAAGCAAGGTATCGATCATCCAGCTGAAGGGCACTAGAGTCGGTCTCCAAGGGCTCCCTACCATTAGGAGTATAGCTAGCACGAGTAAAGCTGTTGAGGAAAGGGCTCCTAAACCGTGAAGTCCCTTCTTGATCTCAGCTATGAAGAGAGAAGCAGCTATGGCTAACAGTATCAAGCTCACTAGATCCACGTTCACACCCATCCCTATGACAGCCAGGAGTATTAGCACGATGCCAGCTAGCTCAGCCCCCCAGCCGGGCGATGATATGCCTACTATCAGCATCATGAACCCTATGCTGAAGAGTATGCTCGAGAGTAGAGGATCTGATAGGTACTTCATTATCTCAACCCTAGGGCTCATCGGGAGGTACTCTACCGAAGCAGGATAGGTCTCGAGCTTGAAGGTGATGTTCCCCCTCTTGACTACCTTACCGTTAGCTCTCTGGAGCAATGAGTCTAGGGAAGGTTCAACAGCCTCTATTAAGTTCACCTTCAGAGCTTCCTCAGCCATTAGGTTGATATTGGATTTGACGAGGAGTTCAGCTGCTGTCTCGTTCCTCCCGTGCATAGCTGCGTAGCTCCTCATCTTAGCTGAGTAGGCGTTCAAGTACTTAGACTCATTTAGGGGCGTGTACCCTACCACGGGTTGAGCTGAGCCTATGGTTGAGTAGGGTGACATGGCCGCATAGTCAGTAGCTAGCATTATGTAAGTCCCAGCTGAGAGGGCTTGGCTCCCTTGAGGGTAGACGTAGCCTATGACGGGGACTTTAGATGATAAGAGCACTTCTATTATGCTGAAAGTAGCATCAGCTTGTCCTCCAAATGTATTTATCTGAAGAACTAGAGCGTTGTAGCCCCCCTCAGCGGTAGCTACTGCTAGTTTGATCTGCTCTACGGTAGCTGGGGAGATGTAACCAGTCACGTTAGTGACCAGGATCCTGCTACCGGCATTGTTAGGCAGTAAGGGGATCAGCAAGGCGAAAAATATCAAGGGGATGAGTAGTGAAGCTCCTCTCATCTCATTTCCTCCTTCTTAGAAGCAGCTACTGCATAAGCTAGGGGAGATAAGGCTCCTCCCTCAGTTATTATGACCATGTTCTTCTCCCTAGCTATCTCGACCCATGTCTGGAGCTCCCTAAGCCTCATAGCGCTCGGATTTTTCGCGTAGAACTCAGCAGCCTCAGCCATCTTCTGAGCTGCCATCAGTTCGCCCTCAGCCATTATCACCCTAGCTCTCCTCTCTCTCTCAGCTTCAGCTTGCTTTGCTATAGCTCTGAGCATCTCTTCAGGGAGCACTACATCCCTTATAGCTACCTGAGTCACCTTTATCCCCCAGCCCTCTGTTATCTCATCAACTATAGCTTGGATCCTCTTGCCCAACTCATCCCTCTTCGTCAGGAGCTCATCCAGCTCGACCTGCCCGACTACGTCCCTCAACGTGGTCTGAGCGATGAAGTTAGAAGCTGTTATGTAGTCCTGCACCTTGACCACAGCATCTATAGGGTCGATCACTCTGTAGTAGACGATAGCGTCAACGTCAACAGTGACGTTATCCTTAGTTATTATCCTCTGCCTGGGTATGTCGAAGCTGAGCAACCTGAGGTCAACTATCCTAGGCCTGTCCACGAAGGGGATCAGGAATATCAATCCAGGACCCTTAGCTCCTAGGAGCCTACCTAACCTGAAGATAACCGCCCTCTCATACTCTCTAACTACTCTCAGAGCAGCTCTGAGGAACGATATTATTATCCAAGCTACTATTAACGCTACTATTATGTTTATGAAGGTAGATAGTATGAATTCCTCCTGCATCATAATACCTCTACCCATACAGGGCGTATATTAAATTTAAATCGTTGTATTATCAACAGACATCAGTAGCTGTGCGGAGATGCTGGAGTTCCGGGAGAAGTTCCCATAATGTCTTGAATTCCAATCAGTAAAAAATTTGTAAATCTGATGATAGACTGAACACACTTAACATAAATGGGAAACTTTTTAAAGAACTACTTAGTTGATTGCATATGTCTCACATGCGCCTGGATAAGGTTCCAGCTTCCGAGCTGGAGCTCTTCAGGAGGAGGACCCCCAACTCAGCTAAGATATTCGAAGAGGTGAGCCCTCTAGTCCCATTTGGCGTCAACTCTAACTACAGGTACGCTGATCCCTATCCTATCTACATGAAGGGAGCTAAGGGTAGCAGGATGTGGGATGTAGACGGCAATGAGTACATAGACTTCAACATGGCCTTCGGTGCTCTGGGCACGGGTCACAGCCACCCTAAGCTCGTAGAGGCGGTAAAGGAGA
>JAVQRZ010000024.1:0-2151 GCA_033582115.1 Candidatus Korarchaeum sp.
CTTTCTGGAAAGCCCCCTATAGCTCCTATCCTTAGTGATCCTAACCGGAGATCTCACCCTGATGACCTTAAGGCCCTTGGGAATGCTACGCACTAAGTGCTCGAGCTCATTCTCATACTTCTCGATGAAAACAGTTAAATCCGGCTGTAAGATCTCTAACTTGCATCTCTTGAGTGTCCGAGCTGCAGCTCCGTCAACGAAGCCTGTCGTGTTGACTAGGGTTGTCCTCTCTCTAACGCTCCTCACAGCCTCCTGAACGCCTATCAGCATTTGAAGTAAGTGTCCTTTGGGGCTTTTATCACCTAAGAAGTACATGAACTCCGGCTCCAACATCTTCACTTGGTAGATCTGACGCTCTAAGTTAGCAGACGCTATGACGCCTGGCGGACCTAGATCCGATTGACCTATATCGCAATCCACTAGAGATACTCTCTCCCCTCTTGAGAGTAACTTATTGGAGAGATAGAGAATTGAGGAGCTCTTCCCCGAATCCGTTCTTCCAATGAATATAACTAGTTTACCGGCCAGTTCATCTAATATGCTATCCCACCACTCCGGGATCGGGTTATCTACTTTAAGATAATCTGATTTTGCGAGCTCTAACTTAACGTTACCCTTAGCCGTTATTAGTAGATCCATAGCCTCCTGTTCGAGGTTCAGTTCGTCGAAGGGTGCTCCCCAAACCTCAGCTTCTCCTGAGACGACCTTTACGCTCACTGGAGTTCTCACTAAGATGGCTTCCCTCTCCCCTAACTCCACGATTTCCATCATTGCAACTGATCATTGGAGTGAAATAAAGATTGGGATCAGACTTAAGGGAGATGCTAGCAGTTTACTAAACGCCCCTAAGCGTATGGGAAGCACTAGTCAGCATATGAAAAAGTTAATTTAAGATCATTAGCATGTATCTGGGACCCATAGTGGAACGTTTCGAGGTCAAGATCGGTTGCTGTGGCTTCCAGATATCTAAGAAGAAATACGCTGAGATCTTCGACGTAGTAGAGATTCAAGATACCTTCTATAAGTTGCCTAGCTTAGAGATCCTCAGGAGATGGAGGAAGGACGTAGGTAAGGATTCCTTTGAGTTCTCAGTGAAGGCTTGGATGTTATTCACTCATAACCCTTCTGCTACTATATGGAGGAAGGCGGGGCTCCCTCCTGATGCTGATTACGGTTCTCTCAGACCTACTAAGAAGAACCTTGAGTCTTGGGAAAGATTCAAGGAGGTTATTAGGGAGTTGAACTCTAGCATAGTGATCTTCCAGAGCCCGCCTTCGTTCAAAGCCACGGATGAGAATACAAGAAACGCTAGGGAATTCTTCGGATCAATAAGTGGAGACGTGGTGATAGGATGGGAGGTTAGGGACGAGAGCTGGTTCAAGAGCGAGGGCTTCAGGAGGATCCTAGATGAGTTCCGCATAACACATGTGGTGGACCCTATATACGAGTCCCCCGTCCACGGTGAGTTCAGGTACTACAGGCTTCATGGATCAAGGAAGGATAGCAGGATCATCTACAGCTACAAGTACTCGGAAGAGGAGCTTCTGAGGTTAGCGGATTTAGTTAAGAGGAGTGCTATGGAGAGGAACTATGTGCTCTTTAATAACGCTCACTTCAGTCTCGAGAGCGCTAAGTCCTTCAAGAAAACCTTAGCTCACTTGAGGTAATACCATCCCTCCATCTTAAACCAATCCCACCTCACTTCCTCACCCACAGCCATTCCGTAAACTACAGATCCTCTCCAAACGCTGAACTGGGGATCTGATACTATCTTCGGATCCACCTCAAGGCCTAAGGATCTCATCATATGCTTCAATTTCGTAGGAGAATCTGCCGCGATTCCTTCCAATCCCTTAGGAACACTCCAGTTGAAAGCCCCTCCTGAGAGTATTATCCTCTTGGCGACGGATGTTTGGAGCTCAACTGGGATCTTCGATATAGAGAGCCGAATCGCTTCAGCGAGGGTCACGTTTCCCGGGACTATCTCGCCGCTAACTAACGTATCCCTTGGAGATAAGAAGCCCCTCGAGTAGTAACTCTCGAATACCTCATGCCTAGGGTTGAAGAAGAACTCCCCTATTAGGAACCTCTGCCATGCTTTATCTCCCATCTCCACTTCTACTGTAGTGCCAGGGATCCTAAAAGTTGACT
>JAVQRZ010000025.1:0-10280 GCA_033582115.1 Candidatus Korarchaeum sp.
AACACACGATGCCGGTTCCGGGCCGTACAAGATAAAGGAGCACTTAGTGGGTGAGAGACTCGTCTTGGAGAAATTCAAGGACTACTGGGGTTACGTCAATCCGAACGCACCTGATGAGGTGACGATACTGCCTGCTCCTGAGACCGCGACTCAGGTCAGCATGCTTCTAAGGAAGGAGATAGATATAACTTACACATTACCAGCTGAGACAATTAAGGAGATGATGGGAAGAGAAGGCATAGGTGTATCTAACCAACTCTTTGGGCAACAGTTCGTATTCGTCTTGAACACGAAGAAAGCCCCGTTAGATGATGTCAACGTCAGGAGGGCCCTAGCTTACGCTCTAGACTACGAGCAAGCTAGGAAGGCTTTCCTGGAGGAGTTCAGCCAGCCTGCCATAGGGCCTGTCGCTAGGTACATCCCAGGTGCGCCGAAGGATATCAGTTACTACTCTAGGGATTTAGCTTTAGCGAGAGAAGAACTCAAGAAGTCAAAGTATTATGCTGAACTCGATAAGTATCCGATAGAACTATGGTGGTGCGCTGAAGCGGCATTTGAGGAGAAACCCTCAATAGTCTTCGCTACATCAGTCATGGAGCTCGATCCTAAGTTGAAGATAGAGGTCGTCAAGAAGCCTTGGGCATCCATATACGATGCCACGTTCAAGGTGGAATCGACTCCTCACATAATGGTCCTGCTCTCTACACCATGGTTCCCTGAGGTTGGAAGCTATTTAGAGCTTAAATTCCACTCGAAGTACGCCGGTAAGTCGCTGATCCACGTGTCTTGGCTCCTGAACTCAACGATTGATAGGATGATAGAAGATGCGCTCTCGACAGTAGATCAGAACGCGAGGTTCAGTAAGTACAAGAGCATTCTCGAAGTGATAAACTCGATGGTACCTGAGATAGTTGCTTTCGACTACGGGATGGCGACACTTTACAGGAAGGATTACATAATCGGCTGGCCAGCCGGTGAAGGCAAACCGCCTTACGCAGTGCAGTACATGTACGACTTCAGGTTCATAGAACTCAAAGGGTGATCCTTTTCTCAATATTTTTTAGTTTCCCTATACCAGAGAATTATAATTATAGAATTTATGGTGAATTAAGGAGATTATCAGATTGAGTATTTAGAGTATAGGGAATGGGGAGAGATATGAGGAGAGATCTCACGAAGTTCATCATGAGTAGGATCTTCCTGATACTATTCGCTCTCCTCGGTCTATCTGTACTGATCTTCGTACTAGCGAGGGTTCTCCCGGGAGATCCCGCTAGGATGGCTGCGGGATGGGCTGCTCCGGATTACGCTGTAGAGGCCATGAGGAGGAGACTGGGTCTAGATAAACCTCTCCCCTTGCAGTACGTGAACTGGTTGAGTGATGTACTCAAAGGGGATCTCGGTTACTCTATCTACACGAGGAGAAGCGTTACTATAGATGTGATGCAGTACCTTCCTAAGACCTTAGAACTCATAATACTCACTGAGATATTCTCGATCATCGGGGGACTAATCTTAGGTACGATCGCAGGAGCGTTCCCCTACAGGTTACCGGACAACATAGTGAGAGTACTAGCTTATGTAGCTATCTCAATGCCCGCATTTGTCTGGGCGATCATCTTACAACTCATGTTCGCTCGCGCTATCCCACTGTTCCCAGCCGGAGGGCAGCTCAGCCCTGAGATGATCCCTCCCCCTCAGATAACCGGAATGGTGATGCTCGATTCCTTAATCTCTGGAAGACTTGACTGCTTCTTGGACGCATTTCATCACACGATCTTGCCCGCTCTCTCCCTTTCGTTCGGTTCAATGATGCAAAACGCGAGGATCCTCAGGATGGGCATGACGGATATCAAGGGGAAGGATTTCATGCTTCTCGGCGATGCCCTCGGACTACCCTTCAGGTTAAGGGTTCTCAGGTATCAATTGAAGCCCGCTTCGATACCAGCTATCACTGCGATGGGCATGAGTGTGGGTGCTGACCTAGCTAACGCTTTCCTCGTGGAGAATGTGTACAACTGGCCGGGGTTCTCGAGGTACGGGGTCACAGCTATGTTGAACAAGGATCTGAACGCTATAGTAGCTGTGGTTCTCGTAGTAGGCGTAGTTTACGCGATCGCTAACTTCATCGTGGATCTGATAGTGATATGGCTTGATCCGAGGATAAGGCATGGTGTGAGGAGCTCCTGAGGTGGTGTTATGCAGGAATTTAAAATTAAGGAGAAGAAGGTAAGTAGATTTGAGTTATGGAGGGAAACATTTAAGAAGTTATGGTTCAGGTTCTCCAAGAGCACCCTATCGCTAGTTGGTTTCGCTATCTCAGCTACTTGCGTAATGCTCGCAGTATTGGCACCGTTCGTAGCTCCTTATCCTGATCACGCCGGGTGGTACGTTAACTTAGATGAGGCTCTGCAACCTCCAAACCTTAAGCACCCGTTCGGTACGGATCACTACGGAAGGGATGTGCTTAGTAGAGTGATATTCGGGATGAGGTACTCATTCATACTCGTAGGAGTGGTGTTACCGCTAGTAATACCTACTGGCATCATTCTAGGCGTGTTAGCAGGATACTTCAGGGGCAGTTTACTAGATCACATTATCATGAGACTATCTGATATCTTCGTCTCCGTTCCGCCGCTTGTTATGGCACTTGCGATAGCATCAGTAATGAAACCCAGCATGATAAACTCTATGATAGCTGTCTCCCTGACTTGGTGGCCCTGGTACGCTCGATTATCTTACTCAACTGTCTCATCACTAAAGAACGAATACTATGTGGTATACTCAGAGATAACGGGAGTTAACAAGCTATCCATAATGTTCAAGGAGATATTACCCAACTGCCTAGGCCCGATACTCACAAAAGCAACGTTAGATGTAGGCTGGGTGATCCTAGTTGGAGCTGCTCTGAGCTTCATCGGCCTCGGGGCGCAGCCCCCGACTCCTGACCTAGGGACCATGGTCGCTGAGGGATCGCACTTACTCCCCGCGAGCTGGTGGGTTACTATATTCCCTGCGATGACTATCTCAATAATAATCTTAGGCTTCAACTTGCTGGGAGATGGGATAAAGGACGTGTTCTCAGAGGAACGTTACTAGGGTGAATTAAGATGGAGAGCCTACTCAAGGTAGAAGGTCTCTCAGTAGGTTACAGGACGTACAGAGGTTCTTCGAGAGTTCTGGATAATTTAGATATAGAAGTCGCGAAAGGAGAGAAGGTAGGGGTAGTAGGGGAGACCGGATGCGGCAAGACGACTTTACTCAGATCCATACTGAGGATATTACCTCCTAACGCTATCGTATACTCAGGGAAGGTGTTCTTCAAGGATGTAAGCATGTTGGATGTTAGCAAAGATACCCTTAATAAGGTGAGAAGAGAGAGCATCGGTATAATCTTTCAGGATCCGATGAGTGCTCTGAATCCCTTCCTGAGAGTGAGAGATCAGCTGCATGATGCGATAAACTACTCGAAAATGTTCAGCGATGATAAGGGGCTGAGAAAGGAAGATATAAGGGAGATAAGCATAAGGTTACTCAAGGAGGTAGCTCTCCCTGATCCCGAGAGGATTCTCGATAGCTACCCCTTCCAATTGAGCGGGGGGATGAGGCAGAGGGTCTGCATAGCCCTCGCTCTCACCCGAGCGAATGAACTCCTGCTTGCAGATGAACCGACGACTAACTTAGATGTCACGATACAGGAGCAAGTACTAAACCTCCTCAGGGACTTAGTAAATGAGAGGAAGCTCTCTGTAATTCTAGTATCGCATGCCTTAGGTATGCTCAGTGAGTTCGTGGATAGAGTGTACGTGATGTACGCTGGCCAAATAGCAGAAGTTGGGAGGACTGAGGAAGTATTCAATGACCCACTTCATCCATATACGAGAGCTCTGGTATCTTCAGCACCTAAGTTGACGGGAAGATGGGAAGCCGAGGCGTTATTCGGGAGAGTACCTGATTACATCAACCCTCCACAAGGCTGCAGGTTCCAATCGAGGTGTAAGTACTTCGAGGTGCGTAAACCCCGCTGTACCTTATCTAGACCTCCGCTCCAGCGGATCTCCGAGACTCATTGGGTTGCTTGTTACAATTATTAAAGGTGATGTGAAATGGCAGAAGATTTACTAAAAATCCTAAATTTAAAGAAGTATTTTAACACAAATTACGGAACAGTTAAGGCAGTAGATGATATAACCTTCAGTGTTAAGGAAGGGGAGACCTTCGGTTTAGTAGGGGAATCAGGATCCGGGAAGAGCACGACGGGGCATCTCGTAGTAGGTATGTACGCTCCAACTTCAGGTAAGATATTATACAAGAATAAGGATATCTCCTCACTCGCGGACAAGAGACCTAAGGAAGTTAGGCAAGAGATACAGATAGTCTTCCAAGATCCAGCATCATCGTTGAATCCATCAAAGTACGTTAAGGATGTAATAGCAGCTCAGCTAAGGCTGAAGGGAATTAAGGATAGCTACGAGCTTGAGGAGAAAATTGCAAGATTGCTCGAGAATGTGGACCTTCCTCCAGAGAGCTACATGTATAGAAAACCTAGGGAACTTGGCGGTGGCGAACTACAAGCTATAGCTATAGCGAGAGCGCTTTCTACAGATCCTAAACTCATAATTCTAGACGAGCCCACTTCAGCGCTCGATGTGATCACCCAGGCGAAGATAGTCAAGCTTTTACTCAGGATACAGGAGGAGAGGAAATTAACCTACATATTCATCACCCACGATCTGGCTGTAGCTAAGAATATCTCTAAGAGGATCGCTGTGATGTACCTAGGGAAGATAGTAGAATTAGCAGAGTCCGGGGAGCTGTTCAAGAATCCTCTGCACCCCTACACTATGATGCTATTCTCCTCAATACCAGTGCTCACAGAGGAGGAGAGAAGACTTAAACCCGAGAAGGTTAGGTCCGTAGGGGAGATACCTAGTGCGATATCCCCGCCTCCAGGGTGCAGGTTCCACACCAGATGTCCTTTCGTAGAGGAAGTCTGTAGGAGTGAGGAGCCTAAACTGGAGGCATTAAGCGGAAACTCATCACATATCGTTGCGTGTCACCTAGTAGGGAGGTGATAGTTCGAAGATCATCTGAAGGCACAAGATACGATTTCCCCTCATGAACATAACGTCAGGATAGCTTTAGTAATGCTTAGTAGTTATTATCAATTTTTTATCATATAACGTATAACCCAAAATGTTTTTATTGTTTTCCTAAAGCTATATAATGTACTTCATAAGCACAGCGGGAGGTTGACTAATGGGAAGATGGAGAGTCGGTATCGACATAGGAGGGGCTTTCACGGATCTCTACACCGTTACAGTCGAGGGAACCCATGAGGAGAAGTGGATAAAGATAGAATCCACTCCACCGAACTTTGAGAGAGGTGTGATAGAGGGGATAGAGGAACTTGAGAGTGAAGGCGTGCAAGTGAGGGACATGGTTCAGGTCATTCACGGACAGACGGTAGTGATAAATACTATTACTACGAGGGCCGGTGCAAGAGTCGGCTTCGTAACCACTGAAGGATTTGACACGCTGGAGATCCAGAGAGCTAATAGGAGAGATATCTTCAACTTCAGGTACAGAAAGCCAACTCCGTTTGTCCCTAGGTACATGACCGAATGGATCCCTGAGCGTATCGATTCGGATGGGAGTGTATACAAACCTCTTGATGAGGAAGCTGTCAAGGATTCAGTTGAGTCTTTGATCAAGAAGGGAGCTGAATCCTTCGCAATCGGCTTCATAAACAGTTACATAAATCCTGAGCATGAATTGAGAGCTAAGAAGATCGTGGAAGATGTTCTGAGGGAGAGGGGTTTGACCCCTTATGTAACTACATCGAGCGAGCTTAACCGCGAGTGGAGAGAGTACGAGAGATTCAACACGGCTATTTTGAATGCGTACGTTCAACCAATCTTTGTGAGGTATATTCAGAAGCTAGAAAACGCTCTGAGCGAGAAGGGTTTAATGGAGTATTCTACATAACTCTCTCAGCGGGAGGTATGGTAACTTCCGAGTACGCTAAGAGGTACCCGATATTCACTATAGAGGGAGGACCTATATCGGGGATAATCGGTGGTATCAGGTTATCGTCAATCTTAGGAGGGAAGAACATAATAGTAATAGACGGCGGGAGCACGACAACAAAAGCTGGACTTGCTAAAGAGCTCACCCCTAAGGTCTACACTGAGTATTGGATAGAACAGGATGATTGGAACGCAGGTTATCCTCTGAGGGTGCCTACGCTCGATATAACTGAGATAGGATTAGGGGGTACGAGCCTAGTCTGGATCGATGATGCAGGGAACTTGAGGGTAGGGCCGCAAGCTGCGGGGGCTAGGCCCGGTCCTGCATGCTACGGACAGGGAGGAGATAAACCCACACTGACAGATGCTTATGTGCTCTCAGGCTTCCTCAACCCGGAGTACCTGTTAGGTGGGAGGCTTAAGGTCTTCAAGGACCTCGCTCACAAAGCGATGTCAGGTATCGCTAGGCAGCTGAACTTAGATGAGAAAGAAGCATCTTACGGTGTAGTGAGGTTGGCAAACGATAATGCTGCGAACCTCATAAGGCAGATATCGGTTAAGAGAGGCTATGATCCTAGGGAATTTACTTTAATAGCGCACGGTGGGGCAGGGCCTATGTTCGCTCCTTTCATAGCAGAGGAGCTTAAGATACCCGAGATAGTAGTTCCAGCTATTCCAAGTGGCGTCTTCAATAGCTGGGGGATGATAGGGCTTGACATAAGGCACGAGTTATCCTTGACTGATATATCCTCGCTTAAAATGGATGGGGCTTACGCTAAGTACGTAGGTTCAAGGTTCGAAGAGTTGGAGTCAAGAGTTAGGGAGATGTTCAAGCTGGAAGGTGTTGATCCATCTAGCGTGGTGACGGAGAGGTATTTAGACATAAGGTACGAAGGTCAAGCTCATACCCTCAAGATACCCTGCTACAATGGGAGATTAGGTATTGAGCACCTTAAGGAAGCTGCTGAGATGTTCCACAAAGCTCACTACAAAGAGTACGGGTTCAGCTTACCTGAGAGCGGTATGGAGATCGTTGGGTTCCATGTAGTAGGGATACATAAGGTGAAGCCTCCGGAGCTCTCGAGGATCAGTACTACAGGCTCACTAAATCGAGCTTCCCTAGGGGAGAGGACCCTTTTCGTAGATGGGAGTGAGTTCAACGTTCCTATCTACAAGAAGGAATCTTTACCAGCTGGAGTTGTCGTGGAAGGGCCATGCATAATTGAGGGGGATACAGCTACTACCGTCGTCACTAAGAACTTCAAAGCTCGTCACGACGATTTTGGTAATATTATCCTAACTCCGAATAGGAGGTGAGTTTTATGAGTAGGGATATTGTCACGATCCAGATAATAAAGAATGTCCTTTCGAGTATCGCTAAGGAGATGTTCTACACTACTATAAGGTCAGCTAAGAGCAGCATAATTTACGAGACTTACGACTTCTCACCTGCCCTTCTGGATGCAGAAGGGAAGCTGATAGCAATAGGGACAGGGCTTCCGGTCTTCATAGACATACTCCCGATAATGACGAGGAACATGGTGAAATTACTAGAGGAACAAGGCTCTAGAATGGAGCCTGGTGATATTTACCTAGTGAACGATCCCTACATAGCTGGAACTCACCTTAATGATGTAGGCTTAGTGATGCCCCTTTTCTATAAGGAGAGGCTCATGGCTATAGGTGCGATAAGAGGGCATGTGAACGATGTCGGAGGCATGAACCCAGGTAGCTGGGGCCCCAACGCGACTGAAATATATCAGGAAGGTATAATAATACCGGGCGTCCGTCTCTACAGAAGAGGCGAGCTCAATGTAGATGTACTGAGACTAGTTCTACGAAACACCAGGATACCTGATTACGTGTATGGCGATATAGAGGCCCTAGCCGCAGCTCTGAGGTACGCTCAACGCAGAATAGTTGAGCTCTGCGATAAGTACGGTGCTGAGACAGTGAGAGAGGCTATGGAGGATAAGCTCAATGAGGGGAGGATGCTTTCGAGGAAGAACCTCCAGAAGCTTCCCAAGGGTGAGTACTTCGCTGAGGAGTATATAGAAAAGTACGAAGGTATGGATGAGGACATAAGGATAACTGTTAGGGTGAGGATAACGGAGGATGAGTTCATAGCGGATTTCACGGAGAACCCACCGCAGGTTAGGGCTCCTATAAACACCACGCTTCCGGGAACTTACGCCTCCGCTACTATAGCCTTCGTAGCGGTAACAGATCCACACGTCTCAGTAAGCGAGGGCTACTTCGATCCCGTTAAAGTAATAGCTCCTGAGGGTACTATATTCAATGCTGTACCCCCAGCAGCTACTAGTTGCTATTGGGAGACTATGTTCTATGCTGTAGACCTGATCTGGAAAGCTCTAGCGCCTCACATACCTGAGAGACTCACCGCAGGGCACTTCCTATCCGTAGTCGCAGAGACATTAAGTATGATAGACCCTAGAGATAAGAAGTACAAGATACTAGTCGAACCGAACCCCGGAGGGTGGGGTGCAGCTATCGATAGGGATGGTGAGTCCGTACTAGTAGCTTCGGCTGATGGTGAGACTTACGCGCATCCCGCTGAGGTGATAGAGAGGGAGTACCCCATAAGGGTTGAGTGCATGAGGCTCAACTTTGAGGACGGTGTAGGACATGGGAGATTTAGAGGAGGCTTCGGTATGAGAAAGGACTATAGGATACTAGCCGAAGGGGCTGAGCTCGTCTGCTCAATAAACAGGATAGGCTATCCCCCGTGGGGAGTCGACGGAGGGATGCCAGGGTCATGCAACCATATCGTAATCCTCAGGGACGATAAGGTCATCTGGGATGGTGGGAGAGCATTCAATATGAGGTTACTGAAGGGAGATATCGTAAGCATAAGGAGCGGAGGAGGTGGAGGTTGGGGATCCCCTCTTGAAAGGGATCCGAAACTCGTTCAATGGGATGTAATGAACCGCTATATAACGATTCAGCAGGCTAGAGAGATATACGGGGTTGTGATAAACCCTGAGACTCTAGAAATAGACTTAAAAACAACTGAGAAGCTCAGGAAGGAGATGAGGGAAAGGAGGCGCTGAGAATGAAGGTAAAGAGGATCAGACCTATCAGCTGAGTTCTGGAGTCAGGGATAAAGGATCACGTGCTCGAGCTACTGACAGGTGATGTACTGCAGTCAGGAGTAGCTTTGGTGAAACCTGGTGAGAGGTATCCTCCTCAGGGCTTTAGCGCCCACCCTGAGAGCGATGAGCTATCCTTCATGATATCTGGAACATTGAAGTTCTGTACCGATAAAGAAGAGCTCGTGCTTAAGCCCGGAGACCTCCTGCTCAACCCCAAGGGGACGCCTCACTACATTGAGAACATAGGGGATGATGAAGTCAGAGCCCTCTGGGTTTTAGCACCAAAAATAAAGCTCTAGAGAGTTTTCATACACCTTTTTAACTTACAGTGAACATCAACACCCCCTCCTCTTATATTTTTCAAGATCTCGACTCATCGGTGATCTCATGACGCTTCCATTTGAGAGCAGACTGAATAGATTGGTTAACTTGATGAATGAATCAAGGATAACAGGAGCTATAGTATCCCCTGGGACGAACCTATACTACCTCACTGGGTTGACTCCATCAGCTACTCTAGAGAGACTGTTCGCCCTCCTGGTTTCCTCAAAAGGTGAGATCTCACTTTTAGCACCGAAGCTCTATGAGAACGAGCTTAAAGGGATTTGGATAAAGGATGTGAGGATCTGGAGCGATTCTGAAAACCCATATGAGATAATCGAAGGCTTGATCGAGAATTACTTCGGGAAAGCAGGTAGCATAGCGGTAGACGATCAGATGCAAGCTGCTCACCTCCTCAGGATCTACGGGTTCCTCAGGAACTACGATCTAAAGCCTCTAGGTCAGTTGATCTCGAAGCTGAGGATGGTGAAGGATGAGAGCGAATTGGGGTTAATGAGAGAAGCTGCAAGAATAGCCGATAAAACTATAGAGATCGTGATTAGCGAGAATCTGAGGGGAAAGAAGGAGAAGGAGATCGCTAGAATGATAGAGAATTCAATAGTAGATTTAGGCGCTGATAAGTTCTCATTTGACGCTATAGTATCCTCAGGACCGAATGGCGCTAACCCTCACCACACACCTACTGAGAGGAGGATCTCTGAAGGAGATATTTTGATAATAGATTTCGGTGCTAAGTATAAGGGCTATTGCTCTGATATAACTAGGACCTTCTCGATCGGGAAACCATCCAAGAAAG
>JAVQRZ010000026.1:0-4422 GCA_033582115.1 Candidatus Korarchaeum sp.
CTAGCTAGCCTCAGGAAGGTAGCTACAGGCGACTCAGTGCATCCTTCGATCCTCTTAGCCATGTTCACCTCGGAGACTATCCTGTAGCTCACAACATCACCTCCCAGCCTTGGTCTTGCTTCCATATAACCTTTCTATCATCTCCTCTTCCTCTAGAGCTTGCTTCTCCACAGCTGTCAGGTTCTCAGGCAGCCATTCGGGTCTATTCTCTCCATAGTACCTCCTTATAGCTCTCCTGAGGGCGCCGACAGCTAATATACTGCAATGCTTCTTCACAGGGGGCAAGCCACCTAATTCCTCGGCTAACTCCTGCCAGTCGATGTTCCAAGCTTCCCTCAGCTTCCTCCCCCTTACCATCTCTGTGAGTAAGCTAGCTGCTGCTATGTTAGCAGCGCACCCGTAACTCTCGAACTTAGCGTCCTCTATAACTTCCCCTTCCCCTATCCTCATGTAGATGCTTATGACATCACCGCAAGCCGGACTCCCCGCTTGAGCGAAAGCATTAGCATTCTCAATCCTCCCTAAGTTCTTAGGGTCCTTGAAGAGCTCCAGCACCTTAGGGGTATAGGGTAGCGGTACCCTCGTGCTCATGTTCCCCGCATTAAAACAATCGTTATCAGAATATAACCTTTTCTAACTGACCCCTATATGAATTAGATTGGCTCCAGTAAACTCAGAGGGGACTTATCGACCTTAGCCTCTCCACGGCTTCCCTAACCTGTTCGCTCACGTACCTCATCTCCTCTAGCTCGTGGTACCTAGTTAGTTTGAAGAGTAAGCTGCCATGAGCTTCTTCATGCTTCCTCCCTATCGCTAGCATCACGTGGCTGGGCTCGAGTATTCTGCTCGTACAGGCGCTACCGCTGGATGCGTAAACCCCCCTCATGCTCAGCTCCACCGTTAAGGCCTCCCCTTCGACCCTGAGGAAGCTTATATTGACGTTATCAGGAGCTCTCTCCTCTCCTGATGGGCCGTTCAATATGCACTCAGGGACGCTGCTTATTATAGAATCTATCAGGAAGTCCCTCAATGAGCTCATCTTCCTTAAATTACCTTTGAAGTCTTCGAAAGCGAGCTCTATTGCTTTCTTAAAGCCAGCGATAGCTGGTACGTTCTCGACTCCAGGCCACAGCGTCTGGCTGCTCAGAGCTCCTTTGAGTATGGGCTGTACCTCAACGTCGTCCCTAACGTAGAGGACAGCAGCTCCCTTAGGACCTAGTATCTTGTGGGAACTGAGAGTAAGCATATCGACATCTAACTCACTTAGATCTATTGGCACTCTAGCATAAGCATCGCAAGCGTCAGTGTGGAAGATAACATCAGGGTTCCTATCCTTTACTACCTCCACGAGCTCCTTCATCCTCTGAATAGTGCCTATCTCATGGTTCACGAACTGCAGGCTCACCAATAATGTATCCTTATCCACTAGCTCTGAGAGCACGTCAGCTAAGATGAAGCCCTGCTCATCCACAGGAGCTCTGACTACCTTAAATCCAGCTTCCCCTAGGGAGAGGGCTGATAGGAGCACGCTGTAGTGCTCTATATCAGACACTATGATCCTCTTCCCCTTAGACCTGTTGGCTCTAGCTGAGCCGATTATCGCTAGGTTGTTAGCCTCGGTACCGCTGTGAACGAAGTTCACGTCCTCCTTATCGCCTTTAAGTGTCTTAGCTACTAGCTCAGATGTCTCCTCTATGACCTCGAAGGCCTCCCAACCTGGCTTGTTTGTTATTGAAGGATGTCCGTAACCTACTGAGTTGAAGTAGGGGAGCATAGCTTCTACGACCTCCCTAGGAATCCATCCCGAGTTCTCATTATCGAGGTAAACCTCCCTAGCGGGTTTTCCATGCACTCTCAATAGGTCCTTGACGCTCATACGCATACCTCAGCAAGAAGAACTAATAACCTTAGTTACTCATGCCAAGAGCTCTTCAGCCATTGAGAAAATCTAATGTAAAAACCGCAATTGCTTCAGTTACTTTAATTAAAGATTCTATATCCACGAACTCATTGAAGCTATGTATATTCCCGGCAGATGGACCGAAGCAAACGGAGGGTATGTTGAAGTCGTTTATGAAGAACCTCGTATCGAGTCCCGCAGTCCCTCCGCAGTACTTAGGGCGTCTCCCAGTGACGCGAGCGACTATGCTCTCCAACCTCCTGACGTAAGAATTATCAGGATCGAGTAAAGAAGGTTCGGCTCTCCACCCAGAGGGGTTGTACTCAGGAGGGTTCTCCTTCAACCAGATGTCCTCATTAATAACCTCCTCAAGCCTCCTGATTATCTGATCCTCAACTTCCCTAGAGGTTTCGCCCGGCGGCCACCCTATCCTGCAGTGCACTTCAGCCCAAGAGGGGATCGTGGAGGGCCAGTCGCCTCCAGCGATCACACCGATGTTAAGGAACGTCACGAAGCCCTTAATCCTATCATCGCACTCCTCAGCGTATCTAAAGTTCACTCTCTTCCTCCTCTCCTCATCTAGCTCCTTCAACGCTCTGTAGATGAGGAACATCTTATCTATAGCGCTAACCCCTTTATGAGGTTCCATCGTGTGAGACGGCCTTCCTCTCACCCTAATTTTGAAGTAGAGTACTCCGGCTGAAGCCACCCAGAAATCTAAGCCAGTCGGCTCTGGATTTATCGAGAAGTCGCCCCTGTACCCCCTGAGGAGAGTCGCTAGAGCGCCACCGACCCCTCCGTCCTCCTCCTCTATCGTGGACTCCAGGAGAAGCTTCCCTTCGGTCAGTAGATCCAGCTCCAGTAAGATTTCAGCTGCTGATATCATTGCAGCTAAGCCAGCTTTCATATCACCGGCTCCCCTCCCGTAGATCTTCCCGTCGGAGATCTCACCGCTCCAGGGGTCATACCTCCAACCCTCAGCAGGTCCCGGAGGGACTACGTCTATGTGACCGTTTAGTATCAGAGTTCTCTCTCCTTCACCTATCACTCCTATGACATTAGGCCTGTTCTTGTAACCCCGCTTGATGAACGATGTGGTGGGGAAGTAGGACCTATGCCCTTTCAACTCCTCTGAGTTGGGCTCGAAGGTCTCTACCTTGATGCCTGCTTCTCTTAACTTCCCCCTCATGAAATCTTGAGCTTCTCTCTCATCACCAGTGACGCTAGGTATCTGGACAAGCTCCTTAGCTAGCTTCACTATAGCATCTCTCCTCTCGTAAACCTTCCTCCTCACAGCTTCGAAGATAACTTCCATCCTATCACCTAAAAGGAGAATAAGGAAGACGTTCACTTCCTACGCTTAGAAGAGGCCTCTCCCTTAGCTTTAACTCTTTCAAGCCTAGCTGTAATGTAGTAGAAGGCTAACATAAGCGGTAGGAAGCTAGCTAGAGTCTCAGGTAGGTACTTAGCCTCATTGAAGGCCTCGGAGAGGGCCCCTCTCTCAGGTATGCTCCCTTTAGGTACCTCAACCTCACTCAGGAGGAGAGCCCTGTCCGCAGCTAATATAGTCAAGTTCGCTTCACTCACGCTCACATCACGAGTTTCCATAACGCTCCTCTGGAACTCGTGATACCTCTCGAGCTTCACCTTTCCGCCGGCTTCGATCCTAATTGGCGTCCTGAACCTGACCACAGCACTGGATGCATTGATGCCAGAAGCTCCTTCCAAGCTGAGCTCAGCATAGAAACCGTCTCCTTTCAAATACTCCAGCTTCTCAGCTCTTAGCTCTAGCTCGGTCGAGTTCAAGTACGTCTTTCTCCCCTCGCTCATAACCCAGATGGGTCTTCCGTAGACCTTAACGATCCCAGAGGCATTTAGTCCTGTGACAACAGCTTCTATCCTCGGAATAGTTGATTCAGTGCTGCTAAGATTCAACTTCAACCCTGGAAAAGCATCCTTAGCTTCAGTCAGGTTCCTCAACCCCCTCTCAACCCAGATGCTTAAGTCAGAACCTCTTGAGATATCGAGCTTCATTGAGCATAACTCATCCCTCCAGGGTAAGCTGTGGCTTCCTGAGATGTTACCGCTCACCAAACCTGTGAAGTTACCTGTCTCAAAGCCTAGAACCCCTAACCTCTCGACATCAGGTAGCTCAATGACCATCCCGTTCACTGAAGCCTCCAGCTTATCATTGAGCCTTATCGCTATCTCATTGCACTCCCAGTTGAGCGGAACAGGTGAGGGCGCTCCTGAGGAGACGTTACCTCCCTCCACGACCCTATTCAGAGCTATCCCTCTGTCCAAGTATACTTGGAATATCCTGTAGTTCCTGAAGTTCTCGAAGTCGTATATTATGCCTATGTATCCAGTTAGATCACCGCATACCTTGAGCACGAACTCCCCTCTATCAAGCTCGTAAGTAGTTACCGCTAAGTTCCTTGCTCCTCTGACCCTTAAGCCGCCTTCAACCTCAGAGAAGTTCCCCTTCAAGTAGAGCCACCTCAGGTCACCTCTCTCCTTAG
>JAVQRZ010000027.1:0-3335 GCA_033582115.1 Candidatus Korarchaeum sp.
CTAACCTTACCTGAACCGTAGACGATAGCCATAGGGGGCGTCGTAGAGGGTAAGGCGCTAGAGATAGAGCAAGCTAGAGCTGTTGAGATCACCGGAGCTAGAGGATTCAAACCCGCTCCTCTAGCTATTGAGGTAATGACCGGAATTGAGATCATAGCTGAAGCCGTATTAGAGGCTGGAAAGGTGATAGCAAAACCCATCAAAGCCCCAATAGCCGATAGTGTGAATTCGTTCAGCTCGAAGCCAGCGTTCGTTATTATAAGAGCTAGCCATCTGGAGAAACCGCTCCAATCAAGTCCCTTTCCCATAGCTATTCCCCCTCCGAAGAGGAAGATGACGTTCCAATCTATGCCGCTCGCTATCTCCTCGAAGGTGAGTAGGGGTCTTCCCCTTACTTTGAGGAGCCCCAGGAGGAGGATCGCTAACGCAGCAGGAGCTGCTTCAGGTAAGAACCTCGATATTAGCTCCGCAACGGAGACCAGACTCGGGTTCAGAGAGGATACTACTACCAGAATCCCAGGAACGAGCCAGAGAGAGAGCGTTAACAGGAATATAAGGATAACGAGCTTCTCACCTGGGCTCATCCTTCCTATGGAGTTCAACTCCCTCTCCACAATTTCCTTAGCTAAAACGATTCGCTCCTCCACGTTTAGCACCTTGAAGACAATCAACCAAGTTATTAAGAGCCCAGCTACAGCCTGAGGAGTTCCCAAGATGAACCAATCGAAGAAGGTCAGTTTGAAATTCGGAATCTGTTGCTCTAACACCTGCTTAGCGACTAAGTTAGGAGGGGTGCTTATCAGGAAGAGCATAGCCCCCGCGGTCGCCGCTTCCCCTAGGGATAGCATCATCGCTTCGGAGAACCTGGGGGAGAGGGAGAACAGCGTTATGTAGGATAGAGCTATCGGGTAGACCACTGAGGTGGATGCTGTTATGGAGCCCGTGGCCGTGAGGAGAAAAGCGGGAAGGCAAGATATGAAGAAAGCTGCAAGCATAGGGTTACTCCCCTTGTAAATAAGAGCTAACCTGAGAGCTACTCTCCTGTCCAGCCCCCATACTTGAAAGGCTTTAGCAATCACGAAGCCCCCCATGAAGATCCATATTATCGGTTCTGCGAAGCTCCTCAGGGCATCCCCCCAGGAGATGTAACCGAGTAGACTGAATAGGACTGCAGCTAGTAAGCCCGTGAGCCCTAGAGGGACTACTTCGAGCACCCACCAAGATGCTATCCAGAGGAGAGCTCCGAGAGCTATCTGGGGAGCTCTAGGGTCACTTGCTTTAGATAGAGCTGCTGCTTCATCGACTAAAGGTAGAGGGGGCATTATAGCTAATAGGAGGAATATCAGAGGACCTATAAGCGATGCAAGGTTCCTCTTACTTATCAGTCCATCAAATCCTCCTTCATGATATTGAATTATCCTGTTTAGCCCTATTTGAAGACTTCTGAGAGTGAGTCGAGGGGCTTTGGGTAGGCTAAGGGCTGCCATACTGAGCACCTCTATCCTACGTGATAAATATTGCAATAGTAATAAATTTTTTACCGTAAAGGAGGGAGTTCGATTGCTCATTAGAGGCTTTTTACAGAGTCACCTAACTCAAGAGTTTACGATAAATCTATGCTTGTTGAATGTATATCTAAAGAGACCTATTCATCATAAGATAAAAGTAAAGCAAAGCTCTAAGGAGTTTTCACGAGTATTAGAAATAAGAGGTAACTCATCATCAAGTATGATGGTCCTCATTGAGTAAATTATCGTTAAATATTAATGCAAGACCCAAGTTAACTCAGTGCATCGGAGCATATCTCAGCTAAAAGTTTCGATCTGGACTCAATTTACCTGTTAGCGATACCTTTATGCTTACGATCCTCCAGTAGCTCTTCATACTGATCAGAAGAGGGCTTCCCTCAGCATGCTGAGTATCCCCTTGTGTACCTTCCTCTCCAGGAGCATGGGGTTAAGCATATCGCTCAAGTCGAACTTCAAGGTGAGGATCTTACCCTCGCTCCGGATCCTGACCTGAAGAAAGGGGTAACTGTAACTGTAGCTCAGGACCTCAGCACCGCTCAACCCCGGGATCCGCTCCAGTATCCTCCTGGGCGTGTCCTCTGAGACGCGCGGCTCTTCTAAATATACTTTACCGCTCCTCATTGAGTAACTGGCTCTGAGGGTGATAGCGTAGGTGGTGTCGAACCCCGTGAAGTGCAGAGAGACCTCTTCTCCCTCTCCAGGGGAGACCCCGAACAGGACCTTCGGGTTGAGCTCACTCACTATGGAATCCACCTTACGCTCGTGATCAGCCTTCATCCTAATGCTCAATTTGAACTTGGAGAAAGCGGCTTTCTGAACGATCTCCTCTATCTCATCTATGCACTTGGACCCAGGGAGGGGGACCGCTCTCTTCAGGTCATGACTCACCCAGAAGGTCAGGCAAGCGGTCGACTCCTTCGAGACACAGAAGATCACGTAACCGCTTGTTCTGGGGTCTTGGAAGACCCTATCCACCAGGATCTCCAGTTCGGGAGGGTCTGTCCACCTCCTCAGGTCCAGGAGCATAAAGCTCCAACCACTGGGCTTCTTGGCTTTAACGTAGAGGGAGGATCTCTCGCACTCATACGAGAGATCACTCAAGCCGAACTTATCAGCTAATAACCTCCTGAGCGCAACCTCATCCACCTCCTCTCTTAGGATACTGATCTCAGAGCTCGCGTGCTCGTACCTCACGTGGTAAATCATGGGAGAGACCATAAGTTCCACTTCAGAGTCGATTAAGAAGCTCTTACCCTTCGAATGGAGTCTGTAGAGGTTATCGGTTCCCTTGGACAGGAACTCGACCTCAGATGGGTCGATCGCCTTGAGGTCTGCGAATGCCTTCAAGATCCTCCTCCTGAGCTCCTCCGGCCCTATCACGGGGAGATCTGCAGTCACAGCTCCAGAGTAACTGTTCACTCGAATAAGCCTGAACTCATTACCGATCTTGGCGATGAAGTCAGTGTAACTCCCGCTCATCTCCTTTTTCACGATCTCAGGAAGGCTGAAGGGTTCCCCTGCCCCTTCATCATCCCTCGACCCACTCTTACCATCGAACAAGGAGTCCCAGGATCTCGAAATAGATACCTTACTCTCCTTCTTAATCTCTTTCCTCGGTGTATCAATCTTCTCATACCTCTTAAGCTGTGCTAAGACCTTCTTCTCGATTACCTCAGGCTTAAGAGGTTCTAATCTGACTTTAGGCTGGATCCTCTTCCCTATCTCGATCTCACCTGGGTTCTCCCCGATGTTGAACGAATATACCACCCTATCGGCGATTATGACCTCGCTAGCGTTGGTCACCCT
>JAVQRZ010000028.1:0-4306 GCA_033582115.1 Candidatus Korarchaeum sp.
TATTGATAGATAGGAACGGGGAAGTGGGCTACCACTACAACACGCCTAGGATGGCTATAGCTTACGCTAAGGAGGGCGTTGTAGAGAGCCTCATATGAGCTAAGGCTTGTCGAGGCTTGACCCTAAGCAGCATAGCTAAGCCAGGGTATTTGTCACGCAACTTAAGACGAAGGGGACCCAACAATCTAGGTACCAAGTTTAGTCAGCTAAGAAGTTCCCCAGGGGGCTGAAGAGGAAATGATAAATCCAAGGAGCCTATAACTGTAGCGACTTCCTTCTCAGATATTCAGACCGAGTAAGAGCTCTCTAGCAGATAGGTAGCTCCGACGAAGCCTTGAATGGTCATAAGAGCGTATATCAAGAAAGAGCCCCTCAGGGATGGTAGCTCCGCCAGACAGCTGAGGGGGCAGTTAATGATATATCGGCATCTCTCTGCCCCTACCTTATCATTGACCCTCCCTAAAGGTACCTTAGCCATCAGATTCCCGAAGCTCCAAAGAGATAAGGTTAAGCCTATCTCAGACTCACATCCCCTGATCCAACTAGCTATTAGTCTGTATGAAAGTGAAGGACATCGTGAGTCCTATGCTGTGGAGCGACAGGGAGATAGCTATGCAGTCGAGGTACCTGTTCCTGACGAATACGCTACCCTTGCTGAAGTCCTCTAGGAAGCTTAAGCTCATCCCACTGCTCCTGCTCTCCCTGAACTAGAGCCAAGTCAGGATAGCTGAGAGCATGCTGAGAACACCACTTAGGGTGAAGGTTAACTTTTAGCCTCCTAACTTTATCACAGAGCCTGAGAGAGCTTGTCCTACCATTTGTCCTGCTGTGACGAACAAGTGATACTAACCTTAAGGAAACTGCTGACCTTGGATAGTTCCAATGCTAGAGCTGCCGGATTGTAAATAGAGTACCCTATCCAAGCTATTATCAAAAGGGGCAGCAAGGGATTGGCTCCTAAGGAAGGAGAGGAGCATGGTAGAAGACGCTCTCATGAGGAACCTGCTGGCATAGGGTAGTACTCTCCCATCCTGTCAGCTATGGCTTCAGAGAACATAGATAGCTTAGGATAGCCTAGCTAAGGTTATCACTACCCTTATAAAGAACTCAGGCATGCTCAGATCGCTGAGGTAGAGCGAGATCAAGGAGATAGCTAGATAGAACCCGGTTTTGAAGATCGAGGTCTTTATTGAGAGCTTAAGGATGCTCTCAAGGTCCACTCGTACCTTAAGTCAGGAAGTTAGGTTGTTCAGGAAGACACCTAACCTCCTCACCCCCTCCTCGAAGACATCGGGTCTAGCTCCGAATCCTATCCTGAAATGGTTTTCAATCCCGAAGCAAGATCCAGGCACTAAGAAGACCCCTTCCTCCTTGAGGAGTCTTATTGCTAGCTCCTCAGAGCCCATATCGAGGTCATACCTCGGAAAAGCTACGCTTCCAGCTTTAGGGAGAACCCAGCTGAGGTAATCTCTGCTCTCAACGAGTTCTCTCAATATAGATAGGTTCCTCCTCAAGATCTGTAAGCTCCTCTCGTAAATCCTCTCCACATTCTCCATAGCCGCTGCAGCTATCTTCTCAACGAGTACACTGTTGCTTATAGCCATGTAGTCCCTGCGTAGTTTGAGCTCCTCTACGAGCTCTCTATCCCTAGTCGCTATCCACCCCAGCCTGAGACCTGTTAGAGAGAGAGGCTTTGAGAAGGACCTGGTGACTACAACCCTCTCGCTCAGGTCAGCTGCTGACGGCACTGAGAAGCTGGGGTCTAGGAAGAGCCCGTGGTAAGACTCGTCGAAGAGCAGGTAGGAATTAGAGCTCTCAACGATATCTATTATTCTCCTAATCGTAGCTTCATCTATGACGCTACCCGTCGGGTTGTGAGGATTGTTCATCACCACCAGCTTAGTACTGTCATCGATCATTTCCTCCAGTTCACTCAGGTCTGGAAGCCAGGAGTTCTCTTCCCTTAGCTCCAGAAGCTCGACATGGGCTCCGAAGGATTCAGGGGCGCTGTAGAGTTGCTGATAAGCTGGGAATATTGAGATAACCTTATCTCCAGGTTCTAAGAGTGTGTAAAAGACCTGAAAGTTAGCCTCAATAGCTCCCCTAGTTATCAGAACGTTCCCAGGATCTACCTTCCTGTAGAGCCTCGCTACCCTCTCCCTAAGCTCATGAAGGCCCTCAGTGTAACCGTAGTCTAGCGTCAAGTCCTTTAGTTCCTCTAGTAGGTCCTTCCTGCCTATCAAACTGAGCAGTTCACCCAACTTGAAGGGAGCGACGCAAGTCTCAGCTATGTTGAACTTAGCTAAGTGCTCGTAAGCACTCATGTACCTCTCCACTAGGAAGGGCTTCACCCTCATGCTTACCTCACGCACCAAGCGGAGTAGCTTATAAAGTGGAAGGCTAGTGAAAACACGCCCTATTTTATCTTCTTGCCGATATTGTAATAATGCGAGTGTGAGGAGAGAAGATCTGAGATCTTTAAGCGAAGATCTTAAGCACACACAAGATGCCTAAAGAAGATTTCTGAACGATAGTTTATGATATAGTAGCTTATGGTGTGCTAGGAATTCAGGAGCTTCTCAGTCTTCTCGCTACCTCCACGCAGACTCTCTTAACTAAGCGTCGCAGACCTTTGGTATATGGTTCGGTTAGGACGAACGTCCTCAGTATCTTACGGATTATCAACGCACCTTCCACTGTACTCCTCATTGGACTCTAACGCAGCTAGGGAGGCATTAACATTCAAGCGTTAGGATCCCTCATCCTTTCTAGACATCTTTAACTCCCCTAATACGTTATCACCCTTCCATCTCTTGACTTCTCCTCTTTCATCCCTAAGGAACTCTTCAACAGCGATCCTCACTCTCTCCAACTCCTTTTCCTACCATCAGAGCTCAGCTCATGTCTTGCATCCCCACTCAGCCTTAAGCTTCCTCAACAGCCCCTCATCCACTTTCTCAACTGACAGAGTGGATATAGGGCTCTAGGTTGTCCAGGGATAAGGGACGTGTAATTTTTCCGATGATACTTAAACCTCCACTGAGAGGACCTCTAAACTGTGTCTCAATGAAAAGAGGACTAAAAGAGGAATAAGAGGTAACTCTACTTGTTTATAGATAATGGTCTTAAGTGATGAGATATGGAGGTTAGTTAGAAGAAAGGCGTTCTACCTACATCACGTCTAGTCGTAGAGGAAGCAGATTCTTTAGTAAAACCGCTCTTAGAATCGCCCCTACTATCCAATGAGGAAGGTCCAAGGGGGGAACTTAAGGATAGCTCTGAGGGAGCAAGTAGAGTGAAGAGGAGGATCGATAAGCTTAGATGAGACGAGAACCGAGGAGCTCAAAGATTGTAGTTAACTACAGGGAGGTAGTTCAGTAGCAGGGTCTAGATCCTCCAGAGGATTATTCTCGAGTGGAACGAAGCTAAGCGTAGCGTCTATGAGTGATGAGGTCTTTAGAGGGGACTTGCGTACCTGCTTCGTCGAGCGGATCGGAGGGCAGGAGCATAGTTTTCAACTCTTGACGTGAACTCGGGATTAGCTCCACGCTCTCTGACGTTCTGGTGAGGTCAGGAGATAAAGGTTAATATGAGGTCACAGTACATTAACAAGATGCTGAGGAAGGAAGCGTTAGCTACTCTGGTCCTCGTAACGCTAGCTACGGTAACGCTCCAAGTGGTTTCAGCCCAAGTGTCTTCAGCTAAAGACGTTAAACTGTGGACACCTAAAAGATACGTAACTATAGATGAGGACATAGAGCTCAACATCTTCTGGAGCGACGTAGGGTGCTCGGAATACCATGTGGTCCTCTTCAGGACCTACCCCAATGGCACGACCATTAGGATCCCACCTGAGGGTTATGGTGATCCTTTAAAGGCTCCCGGAGTTATCCCGATGAAGTTGAGTCTGAAAGGAGATATAGTAGGGAAGCACAAATTCAAGTACGAGCTCTACTGTAATACCAGCCACTTAGCTAATAGCAACGAGCTCGAGGTGATCGTGAGCAAGGGTACCTCCTCGATAGAGGTATGGGTCTCTCCCGAGAGGTTGCTGAGAGGGGAGGAGGTTAAGGTGGCAGGCTCCGTGGAGCCTAAGGTCATGGGGGAGGTGACGTTAGAAGTAGTGAGTCCCTCCGAGCTGAAGAGGAACGTCACCTTGAGCTTAGACGGGAACTTCTCCTACAGCTTAGCTTTGAACGAGAGTGGAACCTGGCGATTCAGGGCTTCTTGGGGTGGGAACAGCGGCTACTTAGGGGCTTCAAGCGGATGGGTCACCGTCGAGGTTAGTGAGAAGCCCATAAGGGTT
>JAVQRZ010000029.1:0-2825 GCA_033582115.1 Candidatus Korarchaeum sp.
GAGGGCGGAGAAGGTACTGAGGTATATGGAGAACAGGATGAGGGACTACTTCGGCCTCTATTTCAACAACCCTGTAGTTAGGGCTAGGCTAGAGGGGGTTGGTGTTCTCAGCAAGGAGGACGCCATAAGGCTCGGGGTGACAGGACCTAACCTGAGGGCTAGCGGAGTAGCTTATGATGTAAGGAGGGCTGAGCCTTACGCTGCGTACCCTGAGCTCGAGTTCGATGTGATAACTGAGGAAGCTGGTGACTCCTTCGCTAGGGTCATGGTTAGGGTGAGGGAGATCATGGAGAGCATGAGGATTATAAGGCAGATCCTCAAGAAGGTACCTGAAGGTCCCATCCTACACGAAAACTACGAGAAGCTGATACCCCCTAAAACAAGAGAAGCCATGAAGCGGAAAGGCATCGTTAAGTTCCCCTCAGTTTTCGCTAACCTCAGGGTGCCTGCAGGCGAGGCTATCTCTCGAGTCGAGGGCGGAAGAGGGGAGGTCGTCTTCCACATAATTAGTGACGGAAAGCTCAGTCCGTACAGGATGAGGATGGTGACCCCTTCATTCAGGAACGTCATCCTATTTGAACATTTGACAAGAGGAGCCAGGGTGGCTGATATCCCAGCGATTTACGGTAGCTTAGATTACTTCCCTCCGGAGGCTGATAGGTGATGCTATTGAAGCTCCTGTTCGAGCCCTATATCTTCATCCCCTTGGTTTTTCCGGGGTTGATAACAGCTTTCGTACTACTGCTAATAATAATATGGCTTGAGAGGAAGATAGCTGCTAAAGTTCAACTTAGATACGGCCCTCTCTACGTCCTCAAACCTTTAGGAGGCGTGATACAGACAGTAGCTGACCTCTTAAGGTACCTCTTTCAGGAGCCGATAGTACCTAAGGGAGCTGATAAACTAGCCTTCCTTATGACACCAGTATTCCTCTTCGGCCTCGCTTACCTCCCGTTAGTAGTCATACCGGTGAGCCCTACCTACTACGCTTTCAGGAGTGATTTCTCGCTTCTGATAGCCCTAGCTCTAACTACACTAGCCCCTATATTCACTGTAGTGATGGGGTGGGCTAGCAACAACAAGTTCTCACTCATAGGAGGAGTTAGGGAGGGTTACTTAGTCACCTCTTATGAGATACCGATTTTCCTATCCGCCCTCTCTATGGCTATTCTTTACAACTCTCTAGATCTAATCGAGATAGCTGAAGCCCAGAAGGGTTTGTGGGGAGTTGTGCTCAATCCCGTAGCAGCGTTCAACATGCTCCTACTAATGTACATGTCTACCTCTAAGTTCCCCTTCGAGATCCCGGAGGCTGAGAGCGAGATAGTAGCAGGCCCTTATACCGAGTACAGTGGGATAATTTACGGACTGGTAATGGGGGCTTCTTATGTCAAGCTCTATGTCCTCAGTCTGATCTACTCGATACTCTTCTTGGGTGGATGGAACCCCCTTTCGACGAGCGATCCGCTAGTAGCGGGGACTATACTTTTCCTCAAGGCGTTCCTACTCGTATCGATAGGGGCCTTCCTCAGAGCGGTCTACCCGAGGTTCAGGGTAGATCAAGCTATCAGTATAGGGTGGAAGATAGCTTTCCCGCTTGCTTTGATCTCGATTTTGATCTCTCTATTACTAGTTATGGGAGGTGTGAGTTTTGTCGCTAAGTAGGACCGTAAGACACGCTAGAGCAATTTTAACAGGATTTAAGTACCTGTTAGCAGGCCCAAGGCTTACTATAATGTACCCCGATGAGATTCAAGAGCTACCTGAAGGTTACAGGGGGATGATCGAATACGATTGGGACTCTTGCACAAAGTGCTCGCTTTGCGCGATGGTCTGTCCCGCTGACGCTATGAAGATGTACGTCTCCAAGGAGGAGTCGGAGAAGGAGGGGAAGGTAGTTAAGAGGCCTGGGATAAACTATACTAGATGCATCTTCTGCGGTTTCTGCGTTGATATCTGTCCGACAGATTCTCTCAGATTCACTAAAATTCACGATGTTGCTTATTACACTTACGATGAGCAGATATACCCTCCGGCGGAATTCAGCAAAGGGGTTCCCAAACCCTTCTACTTCAAGGAGCCTAGGAGAGTTCGCGTAGTTCTCGATGAGAGAAGGGGGATAAAGTATGAACCTACTAGTAGATATTGACCTACTTCTGTTCGGGATCTCCGCTACGCTGGCTGTGATCTCATCGTTATTGGTCGTCTTCCACAGATCGATAGTGTACTCAGCCTTCTTCCTCTCGATGCTAGGCATAGCTAACGCTCTCCTCTTCTCCATACTCGGGTTCCCGATAATAGCTCTCTTCCACCTGATCGTTTACGTAGGTGCCGCTGTGACATTCATACTCTTCTCTCTAGTTATGATGAGGGAGGTACCTACCGTGGAGCCTGGATTAAAGGTAGCTGCTTTCTCATTACTGATATTAACAATACTAGTCCTCTCGAGGATATTCCTAT
Organism: Candidatus Korarchaeum sp.; assembly: GCA_033582115.1. Classification (GTDB taxonomy): domain Archaea; phylum Korarchaeota; class Korarchaeia; order Korarchaeales; family Korarchaeaceae; genus Korarchaeum. The sequence goes on from JAVQRZ010000029.1 coordinate 2,461, forward strand.
CTGTTAACGCCCAACCCTCATTTCACTTAGATTACAGGGAGCTCACCTCAGTACTAGTCGAGAGGTACTGGTTCGCCCTCGTGATAGCTAGCTTCGCTCTGGTGACGACTTTGATAGAAGCGATAACTCTCGCTAGGAGGGAGGTCTGATCATGGAAGCTCAATACTACTTGATTCTCTCAGCTGCCCTCCTCTCAGTTGGAATCTACGGTATTCTGACTAGAAGGAACATGATAAGGATGCTTCTCTCGACTGAAATAATTTTTAATGCAGCTCTTCTCTCCTTGCTCTCCTTAGCCTCTCTTGATCCGAGCTACGGGCCGGTCGGAGGGGCTCTAGCCGTGATATCCATCTCGCTGGCTGCAG
>JAVQRZ010000030.1:0-4982 GCA_033582115.1 Candidatus Korarchaeum sp.
TCATTCCTGTGGGCATCTTAACCGTTATCTTAAGTGAATAGACTTTCTCTATCCTCCCGTCCTTTATGAAGATCACTGTATCGACTACGTGAGGTAGTACGCCTAGATCCACCCTCTCTATGAACCTCTGAATGGCTTCTATTGGGAAGCCGCAGTGAACGACACCCACCATCCCCACTCCTGCTAACCTCATATCGACGAATATCTTGAAGTCCTGCGTCTTCCTCATCTCATCGAATATCACGTAATCAGGTCTGACTAGGAGGAGTAGATCTGCTGTGTTCTCAAAGGAACCAGCTAGTTTTCCATACTGCGTGATCTCTGGACCTACTTGGAGGTCCCTTGGAGACTCTAAAGTCTTCACTATCTTCCCTTTCTCTCTGTAGAACTCAGCTAAAGCGCTTGCAAACGTGGTCTTCCCTGCGCCCGGGGGTCCGGCTATCAGAATGCCCTCTGCTCTCTCGCTCAACCTCTTCTTGAGTTTATCGTTCAGATCGTAGTCATCAAGCGTTACCTTGACGAGAGGCCTCACTGCCGTGACCTCTATACCATCCGAGAACGGGGGAAACGCCACTAAGATCCTCAAGTCCCCGAGCTGGATTAGGTAAGCGTCATCGTACATAGTCTCGATGAACGCTTCAATCCCTGTCTTAGCTCTCTCAATTATCTCGTACGCTATCGTCCTGACCTCAAATTCCTCAAGCTTCTTATCGGATATTTCGACAAGCGTGAAGTTTCCAGGGCGTCCCTTCTTCACCGTAGGTGGAGCCCCTTCCTTCAGGTGGACGCTCATCGTCTCATCATCGAAGTAATCGTATATCCTAAGTCCATCCATCTTCGGGCCTATGTACTGGACATCCAGGCCCCTAGCTAGCAGAGAGAGTGTCGTTATTCTATCTCCCGTCAGAATTCTAGCAGAGTACCTCTTCGCTATCTCGTGAAGGGCATCTATACCTTTGCTCTTATGTCCTTCTACTCTCACTTCCTTGATGTACCCCTCCCTCTGTAGATTCTGCAGCCAGATTACCTCTCCTAGAGCACCGACGCTGAACCTATCTCCTTTAGAGGCTTCCTCCTCTATCTTAGAGAGCACTCCCTCAGGTATTATCAGCTGAGACCCCCTTATGAGAGAGTAGCCTGGCTCGTATCTTATCAGGGATCTCATCAGCACATCGAAGCTCAGGACGTAGATTGAATCATTCATCTAGGGTAGTTACCACTTATCGTTATAAACTGTTGCACTCCGATCGATTGTGCTCTACGTGAAAATGGGTGGGTCCCTGATAACCCCGAAGAGGGAGGGAAGAAGGGGAGTAAGGGAGGATATTATCAGGGAGATCTCAAAGGACCTCAATGAGATCATCGGAAAGTTCAAGGTATTTCTCTCTCATGGTGCTGGTCCTTATGGGCATGAACCCGTGCTTAGATACGGACTTAATCTCGGGATGAGTGAAGTGAATCTCTCAGGAGCTTCTGAGACTATGGTGAGTGTCAGTGAGCTCAACTTGACTGTAGCTAGGATAATGTTAGAAGAAGGCATTCCTATAGCTCCTTTTCCAGCAAGAGCTATTTTTATGAGGAATTGTGGAGCGATAAGATGCCAGGTACTTCAAATAAAGGAGTTAATGAACTCGGGATTCGTACCTCTAACGCACGGCGACTTGATACCTGATAACGAGATAGGGGTTTATGTGCTATCTGCTGATGAGATACCGCTCTACCTATCGGGCTTCGGATTGAGGAGGGTGATTTACTTGATCGATCTACCCGGAGTTTTGGATAAAGAGGGTAAGGTCATTCCCGAGATTAGGAGAGACCACCTGAGTGTCATCGACGCTGCTAGCATCGATGCCACAGGGTCCATCAGGGGGAAGCTGGAAAATGCCTTCAAACTCGCTGAGATGGGTGTAGACGTTAGGATAGTTGGTTATCAGAAGAGAGGAGACCTTTTGTATGCGTTAACAGGTGAGATCGGTACTAGAGTGGTCCCCTGATCAATAGATCTCCTCTATCTCTAGAACATCCTTAGGAGCCACGAGTATGTAATACTTGTCCTTTCCCATCAACTCGTCCAAGACTCTCTTCGTGATGAGATCAGCTGGATCCTTTATGCCTGCTCTCTCAGCTACATCGGAGAAGCTTGAGAAAGGTCTCTTCGATCTCTCCTCGAGTACCTTGAGCAGCGTCTTCTTACCTATACCCGGTAGGAGCTCTAGCTGGTGAAGTCTAGTGGTTATAGGGATACTCTCATTGAATAAGTTGACGAAGAACTGCTCTCCCTCTCTCACTATCCTCGATATCACTGACTCTAGGATCATCCTCGAGGTAGGAGAGAGCTCCTCGTATCCTAAGTACCTGATGAACTTGCTCACCTCCTTCCTAGGGCCTTTACCAACATATACCTTATCCAAGACGTTCAAGTTTACATTAGGCCTTAAAGCAAACTCCATCAGTATGAAGTACCTGTCCCCTATGAGTTGAACCCTCCTCCTAGCTTCATCGATATGAAGAGCATAAGCCCAACTATCGTGAGGTCTCCTCCTTCCCTGTGCAAATCTCCACATTGCTGACACCGGTTCTTTAATCCTTATTCTCTGAGAGACTTCAATAAGTTAAGCATTTCCTTGTAATCTTCCTGTGTGAGTAGGGGATAATCCTTGAAGAGGTAAGCTCTCAGCTCCTCTTCTTCATCTGGAAGCAGGTTAACTAACATGACTGCATGTTCTTCCTTCAACTTGAATCTAATTACGAGCTCCTCGATCGTTTCCCTAGCTCTCCTAGGATCAGAAACTTTAGTGAACTTAGCGAGGTACATGAGGAGTCTTCTCTGCTCTACAGTCAGGGATTCAACTGAGGAAGTCCACTTATCGAACACTAGAGCTTTCACTTCAGCTAATGTGAGAGGCCTCTTGTTGAAGAGTTCCGTCGAGCTCATCGCACTCATCCCGAATGCTTCCTCAGGTGGACCGGCAGGACTATTAAGTGCTTCTTCTTCCCTCCTAGATTGATGTCCACTAGGTAAGCATCACCCCTCCTGCCAGCTATCACTCCTACCTTACCTTGATACCTCCTGTGAGGCATACCCCTCCTCACAGAGGGCTCCACGTCTATCACTACTTTATCACCTACTTCGAACTCCTTGAGGAACTTAGCGGGAGAAGGTCTACCCTTCTCACGCGGGGTCTTAGAGAGAAAGTCCCTAGATCTATATAGGAATCCGAAAGACCTCCTACCCATATACCATCACCTTGTCGTTTAGTGAGATCATCACCTCAAGTACGTCAAGTTCACTACAAAAAGATTTTTTCCCCAGTAGCTCGGTGACACTGGGGCTGGTCCTCCCGAGGTCCCCACTAATGAGCTCCTTGACGTAAAGTCCTCCGTCGCAGAGTACATATAATTCAAATTTTCTATCATTTATTTTTTTAAAGTTTATTTCATATATCTTTTTCAACCTGACGATATCCGATCTCCTCCAGAGCACTCGAGCAGGGGTCTTCTGCCTTACTGTAGTCCCTTCAAGCTCCTCCTTAAGCTTCCTGAGGTCCTCCTCGCTTACCTCACCTTCCACCTCTACTAAGGCCCTATAAAGCTTCCTAATCCTCGGGGAGCTTTCTTTCAACGCCCTGAGCTCATCCCTGCTTGAAAACCTCAGACCTAAGACCTCGACCATCCCATGAGTTCTCCTATTTATCTCCCGCTCCACTTCGCTGAGGTTCACGTGCCTCCTCTTAGGGTTGATCATCTCCATGACGAAGGGTCTCCCGCTCCCAAGCATCCTAGCGTCCACATCCTCTCTACCAGCACCGTGCAGCACGTAATCATCAGCTAAGAAGAACTCCCTCATGACCTCTCCTAAGATACCCTCCACGCTTCTAAGCGCTACCTTGCCCCTCCACCCGCATCTCTCGCATCCCTTTCCCTTGCATTCAGTACATTTCCTCCTAGATTGCGAGATTCCCCTCTCGAGCTTCCTGTACCTACCGAAGATGAATACGGGTGCTGATCTAATCGAAACATCACCCCTCTTGAAATCGAAGAGCAGCATACTCGATGATTCCTCACCTACAGGTCTTCCTGAGAGCATCTCCATAATTTTATCGAGTGATTTCACGAGGGTAAGCTTGATAGAACGCATATTAGAGGGATTATATCTAGCTCTTATCCTATCTTCCCTCTCAATAACCTCCACGGGTAAGATGACGCTTGTCTTCACGGACTCCGCTTCGATCTCGCTTAACTTCCCTAAGGCTTCTCGCAGCATGCTACCAAGTTCTCTCATAATAACACTACCGCAGAGAGAACACTCCTGCTTAACTCTCAGTTCATCGGGTTTCAGCAATTCCTTTATAATACTAACTAGTTCCTCTAATCTCCCCCCTCTTAAACTGTTCTCACAGAACTCGCAGAGAGCACCCTCCTTCGTGATGATGAAGTCTATAGGGTCACCCACTAAGCCCCATCCTCCTGAACAGCTGCTTAGCTTTAGGTATGGATGACATAGATTCCATCAATTTCTTAGCTTGATAATAAGATTTCAGTAATCTCCTTACGTCTTTTGCAGTCACACCAGAACCTCTGGCTATCCTCTCGATCCTAGACCCCTTGATTAAGGAGGGGTCCCTCCTCTCATCAGGAGTCATCGAGTTTATTATCGCTACCCATTTCTCAATCTCATCTTGATCTATCCCCGAATGGGGTAATTTTCCGCTCACCCCGGGCAACATCTCTAGGAGCTTATCTATTGGACCAGCCCCCCTTATCCGCTTGAGGTAATCCTTGAAGTCCTCTAGATCGAACTTCCCCTTGGAAATCCTCTCTATCGACCTGCTCTCTCTGAAAGCTTCCTCCATTCTCATCGCTAACTCGACAATATCTCCGCCGCCCAGCAACCTAGAGACGAACCTATTTGGATCGAACTTCTCTAGGTCATCTATACGCTCGCCCGTCCCTATGAAGAGTATAGGAGCCCCTGAAGCTGA
>JAVQRZ010000031.1:0-1394 GCA_033582115.1 Candidatus Korarchaeum sp.
CTTGGGCTACGAGGACGCGCTGAGGGAGAGGGGAGTGGAGCTACCTTACGAGCAGTATAATTGGGTGAGGAGGGAGCTGATGAGCTACGTGGAGGAGATAGGCCCTGAGGTAGTAGTGCTCAATGGTGATGTGAAGCATGAGTTCAGCGGAGCCCTGAGCCAGGAGTGGAGGGAAGTATTAGACTTGATAAGCACCTTCAGGAGGTTAGGGGTTAGAGTAGAGGTCGTTAGGGGAAACCACGATAACTTCCTGATCCCGATGATCAGGAGGGAGGGAGTAGAAGTAAGGGACCCTTACCTCAGGCTGGGGGACGTTTTAGTGCTCCACGGTCACATGGAGACCGCGATACCCGAAGGTGTGAAACTTATCGTGATAGGGCACGAACACCCAGCTATAACCCTGAGGGATGAGATAAGCGTTTCTCACAAGTTCAAAGTCTTCTTGGATGGAGAGTACATGGGCTTTAGGCTTCTAGTGATACCAGCGGTATCGCCTCTAGCCCCCGGCACGGACCTTTTGAGCGTGAGGAAGAAGGACCTGCTATCACCCCTACTCAGGGAGGCTGATCTAGATAGCTTCAGAGTGATCGTAGCAGATAAGGAAGTGGGTCTAGAAGACCTAGGCCCGCTTCACGCGATAAAGATAGCTGCTAGGGTGATCTGAGTGAGGTGTGCTGTCTTCGATATAGATAACACTCTCTTCGATGCTAGAGTTAGGTACAGGGTAGCTATATCTAGCTTCAACACCTTCTCCCATAAGGAGCTCCCTTTTAATCAACAGAGGGAGTTCTGGAGGAGGTTCCTAGATCCGAGGTTGTTCTGCTTGGATACTCCTATAACTAGGAGCTTGGAGATGGTACTAGATGCTAAGAGAAGGGGCTTAAGGGTAGTCCTCATAACGGGCAGGTACGAGAGTTTGAGGAGGGATACTGAGTTGCAGTTGATGCAAGCGAGCATTCCCTACGATGAGCTCCTGATGAGGCCCGATGGGAACTTCCAGAAGGATAGGGAGCTGAAGCCATCGATACTCAGGAAGCTGAATTGCGAGATAGTTGAGTACCATGACGACGATCTGGAGACCATCTTGGAGGTTAAGATGATCTTCCCTAAGGCTTTACTCTTCCTTCACAAGCCCGATGGTAGCTTCGAGGTGATCTCAAGGGATTGAGGTAGCTAAGTCCCTGTAACGCTCTAGAGCCCTCCTGACGTAGTCCTCCTCAACCCTACCATGGGGAGAGAGCGTCTCAAGGACCCTCCTCGGGACCCTCAGCTTACTTGGGTCGAACCCCATCATCATCTTCAGTTTAAGCTTCTCCCTATATATCTCCCTCCCCAGAGCTCTCAACTCCCCCTCGCTCATCTTGATCCCGAGCGGTTCCAAAGCTCTTGATATT
>JAVQRZ010000032.1:0-2440 GCA_033582115.1 Candidatus Korarchaeum sp.
CAGTAAGAGTTTGTTTAAACCCAGTAGCGTCCCCCCTCCGACACCGGTTCCCCCTAGATGCTTCACGTAGTACCCGGAGTCCCTTCTCCTCACCTCCACTATAGCCGTGCCCGTACCCGCGCTTACTACTACGCACTCATCCAGCTTGGCTAGGAAGGCACCGCCCCTTCCTATAGCTTCTATCTCATCTACCTCGATCAAGGGAAGTCCGAAGAGCCGATTAGGTAGGGATCTGATCCTTCCGCCACTTACCGCTATCGAGGATATATCTCCTATACTAATCCCCATATCCGTTACTATCTTGCCAACTGCACCGGCTGCTGCAGCCAGCGGATCCGAGGAAACTACTAATGTCTTGTGTAGTACCCCCCTCTCAGATACGAGTACACCTTTTGTGGTGGTACCGCCCATGTCCAGCCCTATGATAAGCAGACTATCACCTCTGCGCCCTCCTCACAGCATGCACTATAGGGGGTACAAGTAGGAGGGCGAAAGGCAGTTCCCAAGCGAATGTGACGAATGATATCGTGAGAGCGGCCATCAGGGAGAGCGGTGTTAAGTTCGTTTGGAAGGGCATAGGAAAGTACTGGCTCCAGAGGAGCAGTCCGAAGCCTATTATCAGGTGGCCCACGATAAGTCCAAGCGTGGAGGATGCTAAGTACCTCTTCAGGGAGTATCTCTCACCTCCTGCTAGTCTCCCCATCAGGTAGAAACCCGTGAAGTTCGACGTGACTCCTACCGTCAGGCTGAGGAGCGCGTTTCCGTGCGTAGCTATGTCAGATATGAATATACCTATAGCAGCAGATAAACCGCCTACTCTCCCTCCGTAAAGACATGAGAGCGATGCAGGTACCACGACAGCCGGCCAGAACCTGACTCCGTAGAAAGTAAGCCCCAACCAACTGATGTACCCAACTAGAGCATAAAGGGCTCCGCCTACTGCTGAGATGGCTACCTCCCTTATATTCATCAAGGGATATCTAATACCTCATAATTAAAGGTTACTACTAGTGCAGAGGCTCTTCAGGTGAGCTATAACTCGATCCTCGTTCAGTTCTATCAGAGCGTACATTCCCCAGGAGAGAGATCCTGGATTGACAGCTAGGGTGTCTCCTATCCTCTCAACACCGCTTGACTCGTGAATATGACCGCAAACGCAGAGAAGGGGGGAATACTCCTCTATGTACTTCCTCAAAGCTCTAGATCCTACACTAATGCCTGATCTAACTCTATCCAACTTCGTTCCGAAGGGAGGCGTGTGAGTCAGTATTACATCCACCCTTCCGAGTTCCTTAAGTAAGGACCCTATCTCCTCCTCAGAGAACTCTATCCTAGTTGAAAAAGGAGAGATAGTCCCTCCTCCTACACCGCCGATGGAGTACCTTCCTAAGTAAGATTTATCTCCATGAATGTTAAGGCAACCCTCGAGTTCATGCACATCAAGAAGAGACTTAGGATCCATGTTCCCAGGGACGAAGAAGACAGGAGATCCGAGGTCTCTCAGAAATTTGAGAACCTCCTTAACATCGCTCATACTACCGTTAGAGATGTCCCCAGCGAGAAGTACAGCATCGAAGCTCTCCCTCCTAAGGGAGCTCAAGCTAGTCTTAGAGGAGTGTACGTCCGATATAGCGAGCAACTTCATAATTCGGGATTACTGCGCAGCAATTTAAGGATTGAGGGTGAATTATGAGGAGGAAAGTCCTCAGGATGACTAGCGGGATCCCTCTCATAGGGTCTGTCGCGTTCGGTCTGGTGGACAGGGGGACCAATGTGATACAGGTGAGACCCGTCTCCTCATGCCCGCTCTCATGTATCTTCTGCTCTACAGATGCGGGGCCTAATTCTAGGACTAGGCAGACGGAGTACGTGGTCGATCTGAAGCACCTCCTCACTTGGTTCGATAAGGTTGTGAGGGAGAAGAGAGCCTCAAGCGTAGAGGCTCATATAGATACAGTGGGGGATCCCTTCACCTATTACAGCATTGTGGACCTTATCAGAGAGCTGAAGGATATGCCTGAGGTTCGAGTTACCTCCGTGCAGACTCACGGGCCTTTACTCACTCAGAAACTCGTGGAGGAGCTCGAGAGAGCTGAGTTAGATAGGATCAACTTGAGTGTAGACTCACTCAACGAGGGGAAAGCTAGATACCTAGCCGGGTCCAGCTGGTTCAAACTGGGGAAGGTGCTGGATGTAGCGAGGAGGATAGCAGAGAGTTCTATTGACCTCCTAATAGCTCCTGTTTGGGTGCCTGGATTGAACGATGAGGACATACCTCAGTTGATAAGTTACGCGCTCAAGCTAGGAGCAGGTAAGAGGTGGCCAGCTTTGGGGATCCAGAAGTACGAAGCCTACAGGGGAGGGAGGAGACCTGAGGGGGTGAGGCCGATGAGTTGGAGTGATTTTTACAAGAGTTTAATGAATTGGGAAGAGGAGTTCG
>JAVQRZ010000033.1:0-1623 GCA_033582115.1 Candidatus Korarchaeum sp.
CCTCCTGATGAACTCCTTGAGCTTCTCCTCATCAGCGTTCGTCTTCAAACGCACTAAGACCTTGACCTCTCTATAACCAGCCCTAGGTCCTCCCTTGCCATAGAAGACAGAGGGATTGAAGATACCTACTGCCTCGAAGGAAGCATCGTCTATCCCGATCCCCATATCTCTAGCTACTAGAGTAGCTGTGATATTGAGACACCCTATCAGAGAAGCTAAGGTTAGGTCCAGCGGGCTGGGAGCTTCCCCGCCCAGCTTATCAACAAACAATTCGAAATTCCTACAGGAGACCTTGGTCCTTGTGGGGGATAACCTAACTCCTGAGACCCTGACCTCTATGTCCCTGTACTTCGTCGATACCACCGCACCTCAAGGATATGGATCCCACTAAAAACTTTGATGTATTGAATCTTAACCTTAGTGATCTCGAAGCATATTCAACTAAGTGTACAGCTCAATCTAGCGAGCTGAAAAATTTATTTAGGGCTATCTCTCAGCGTTTCTATGCTCGAAGTCCTACTCTGCCTAGCATCAGGGTTCTTAGCAGCTAAATTACTCAAGCTGAGGGTAAATCGATTGTTCCGACCTCTAGCTTACACCCTAATATTTCTCATAGGTTTAAGGGTGAGTAGTGGGAGCGTAACCTCGCTCGCTGAGGTTCTCCTTCAATCATTAGCGATAACTCTCTCCACACTATTAGGGAGCATCTTAGCTCTTCAAGCCTTCAGGAGGTTGAAGTGATGTTATCATCCCTGCTTCCAGTGGTTCTACTGATTTCAGGTATTTTACTAGGCTCTGTCGTGAGGCTACCCGTTGCTGAGACCATGGCGTCGATCCTGCTGTACTTCCTCCTCTTTCTCGTGGGTATCTCCTTAGGTTCCGAGAGGGTTAAGGCGAACTGGAGGGACCTGGAGATCCCTATGATAACAGCCGCAGGGACTCTTGTAGCTGCAGCTATATCTTCCCTTATAACAGGGCTACCGCTTAAAGCGAGCTTAAGCATAGCTGCTGGCTTCGGATGGTATACGTTAGCTGGCCCTCTCGTCACGAGTTTACTAGGAGCTGAAGTAGGCGCGATAGCTTTCCTCTCCAACCTGCTGAGGGAGGCGATATCGTTAGCTCTCCACAGGACCATAGCTAGCAAGCTAGGGTGTAACGCCCTTATAGCATGCGGAGGAGCGGCTTCCATGGACATCTTCCTCCCCTTCATCGCTGACGCGTGCGGTAGTGAAAGCAGCATGAGGTCCTTCGTATCCGGGTTTGTCCTGACTCTTGCGACACCTCTGTTAATCTCCTTCTTCGCGACTTACCTCTGACGCCAAGCCTTGAGGATTGAACCTCATCAAGACCTCAAGGTTTTTCTTCTTCATGAGCCCCTTTAGGAGGTGTACCATGCACGAGCTCTTATGCAGAGGGGCTAGAGTACTCGTTGAGGGGTGCAGCGTTAAGGTGCTAACGGACCCAGCGGTCTCCAGGTGCCCTTACGTTGAAGCAACTTACGGTATAGAGCAAATAGATAGAGATGCTGTTAAGAGGATAATAGAATCGAAGATCAAGGATTTCGGTTTCTTCTGCCCCCATAGGTCCTTAGAGAGCGATCTAGTTGTTCCTTTCGGGAGTTCT
>JAVQRZ010000034.1:0-1365 GCA_033582115.1 Candidatus Korarchaeum sp.
ATTGCTTTGGTTCATCCTTACGATCAGGAACAGGGACGTCAAGAGGGTCCTCATAGGAGTTCCCAATGGGCACGTACATAAGAGAGTGATCATAGAGCTAGCTAACGGGTTAATAGTACTACAGGAAGCGACGATCGAGAGTATAGTGAGGGCCTTCTTGGAGGTCGAGATGCACCCCTATAGGAGAGCGGTGATGCTAGAGGGGAGAGTTATCAAGGTGAGGAAGGAGGGTTACTCGAACTATCAGCTCTTAGAAGTGGACATCAGTGATTCAGATGTTGAACGAACCATAACTGAGATGTTAGGTATGAAGGTGAGTAGGGATAGCCAAAATTTAAAAGAGGACCTCTGAACATAATCGGGGGATGAGGAGTTACTCCGAAGATCTCATGATTCTTACCAAACTGCTGACCTCGGGTGTTAAGGATGTTCAAGAGGGCTCTCGTAGTAGGTAGGTTCCAACCTCTCCACTACGGGCACCTTTATCTCTTCAGATACGCTCTATCCAAGGCTGAAGAGCTCGTGATAGGAATAGGGAGCTCTCAGTTCTGCTGTCAGCCTAGGAACCCGTTATCAGCAGGCGAGAGGATGGAGCTCATAGTGGTAACGCTGAGGAGGGAGGGGTTCCCCATGGAGAGGATCTCCGTAACTTGCATACCCGATACTGAATCCTCTGAGGAGAACTGGGGTCTTATAGTGCTTGATAAGGTACCTAGGATAGATATAGCTTTCTCAAACGATTCTGAAACGATCAGATGCCTTAGGGAAGTCGGGGTTCGGGTGGAGAACGTTCCTTTCTTTAAGAGAGAGATCTACGAAGCTACTAAGATAAGAGATCTTATCCTGAAGGGGGATGATTCATGGAAGCAGCTTGTTCCGAAGTCATCGCTCAACTTATTGGTCGAGATGGGTTTCGAGAGAAGAGTGAGGAGTCTAGAAGATCGGAGGGCTCACTCAGATGAGAAGTCATAATCCTCCCTACTTCTCTCGCTTGGAACTAACCTAAGGCTATCGTTCCTCATGGCTTCCATGACTTTCCTACCCAATGGGCTGCTCCTAGCGAGCGTTAACCTTCCCCTCGAGTCCGTGATCAGGGTAGCTACCTCCTTGTTACCTGAGTATATGGTCACCTCAGTATCAGCCATAGCAGGGCCTAAGTCTATTATGAGGGTGTGCTTCCTCCTCTTCAACCTGAAACTAGTTGAAGCCTCTTCCCCAACTACCCTCTCCTTGGCAGCTATAGGCATCACTATTACCTCCTCTCCGAAGGTGTAGATCTCGTATTCAACAGCCTCAGTCTCGAAGTCCTTAACTAAAACGACAGGTCTCGCTAGCGTCACGTCCTTCATTCCTGTGGGCATCTTA
>JAVQRZ010000035.1:0-4549 GCA_033582115.1 Candidatus Korarchaeum sp.
AAGGGGGATGAGTTACCCGTCAAGATGATAGTGAGGAGCGAGCAGGACTATAGAGCTAAGGTGAAGCCCCTGGGGAAAGTCGGTAAGGGGGTAATACTATCCAAGGAGGAGGTGCCGAAGGAAGTAAGGAACCTATCGAGCGAGAGAGCTGTATCTACCACTATGATGCTCTCAGTAGACGATCTGAGTAAGGTAGAGGAGTTATACAAGGCTAAAGTCGTCCTCGACTATGTGGTTAAGCTTCCCATGGAGGTACCTGACGTGAAGAAGCTCTACAGCAGGGTGCCAGAGGAGGAGAGGAGGAAAGTGAGCATCGATATGATCATTGCGAGGGAGATAATAAGGGCTAACGTTGTCGAAACTGAGCTAGGGATAACTGGAGATGGAGTCAGGGTGGCTGTAGTCGATACGGGAGTTGATTACTCCCATCCCGATCTCAGGGACGCTTTGGAGTACGTTGAGTGGAGTGAAGGTGGATTCAACTACAGGGAGCCCCTGGTACTGGACGCTGATATGAGCGAAGTGCTCACCGACTTCTACACCGGAACCGCTACTATGGGTTACTTGAACGTCCCCTCGGGTACTAGCAGCACAGTGGTAATCAGCTATTTTTACAATGCCTTAGACATAAGCGGGGATTACTACGTAGGCGGCATACCATCGATCAGCGGTGAGTACAAGCTTGGAGCCACTCTCGACCTTAGTTACGGTATTTACGAGGTGCTATTAACTGATAGCACTTCGTCAGGCTTCTACGATACTGTGATAATAGACTTCAATAGGAACAACGACTTCGCTGATGATTATGCTGCCGGCCACTTCTACACCTATTATGGTGATAGGATAACCTACTATGACGCTAACGGCAACGGTGAGTACGATGCAGAGGATGTCACGCTAGGAGTCATAGGAGGTTTCTTCTTCGACTTAGGTTGGTTCGGCCTGTATGAGTTCATGAAAGGTTGGGATCCGAGCGGTGAGTACCTCTCGTTCTTCTACGACTTCTACGGACACGGGACAGCTTGTGCTGGGGCTATAGCCGGTAGAGGTAACTTCCTGTTCCCCGGAGTAGCTCCTGGCGCTAAGATAATAGGTGTCAAGTCCCTCTTCTTCGGTAACGTTGAGTTAGGGATGCTATGGGCTGCTGGCTTCGATGTGAGTAATGGTATCGTTCAATACAACCCTGATGGCATAGGTCTCTTGCCTGAGGGTGTAAGGGCTCACTTAATAAGCAACAGCTGGGGAGTCAGCTTCCACTACTATGATTTCTTCGGCTTTGGTTACGATTACATGAGTATGCTGGAGAACGCTCTGACCGTACCAGGCTATCTTGATCCCAGATTCCCTGGGGTTACGGTAGTTCATGCGGCAGGTAACGGAGGGGCTGGTTACGGAACCATGACAGCTCCTGGAGCTGCTTCAGGCGTTATAACTGTAGGAGCCTCGACTAACTTCATCTCGCCGGGGATGATGGGCTACCCCACTTACGGTTACCACTACGATCAGGTGATCTACTTCAGCGCCAGAGGACCCACTTTGATCGGCGAGGTGAAGCCCGATGTAGTTAGCATAGGAGCTTGGGCCATAACACCAGCCCCACTGTTCGAAGATGGCTATACCATATTCGGAGGCACTAGCTTAGCTACTCCGATAACAGCAGGGGTGCTAGCTCTGGTCAAGCAAGCTAACCCAAGCATAACAGATCCTAGGCTCATGAAGACGATCCTGATGAGTACAGCAGCTAACCTGAATTACAACGCGTTAGTACAAGGAGCCGGGAGGGTGGATGCTTACGCAGCTACGCTATTGGCCCTGAGGATGAGGGGAGAGGGCTCAGGTATCCCTGAGAAGACCTTCCTTGTTAGCACGAGCTATACCTCGGCTAGGGAGAGGGAAGTCTTAGCGAGATCTTGGAGGCTCAACTTCGACGACTCCTCATATCCTTGGGGCATAGGCAATATCAACTACTGGCTTTCATACTGGTACCAGGTCTGCATAGATCCAGCGAGCCCAGAGATGCCATCGGATTTCAACAACCCCACGAGTAGCTTGTTCCTAGGTAGAGTGACCTCTGGAGCTACTATAACCTTTGACTTCAAGATAGAGAGCCCAGCTAACAACCCGAGTTCAACTTACAGTATAAGAGCCGTGAGATTCACGCATCAAGCTACCACTAGCTTCACGTTGAAAGCGATACCAGCGGTCACGAGAGCTTATTACGTGCTAGGCCCGTCTGCTAACTTCGCTACAACTCAGCTGCTGAGGGTCAGCGCAGCTATACCCTACGCTAGCTTTGACCCTGAGGATGACTACGAGGCCGATGGTTTCTTCTACCTCTACGCCTTCGATTGGGTAGATGAGGATAGTGACAAGCAGATAGACTATGAGGAGTTGCAGCGTATCAACTACGCTGTCAATACGGGAACTACGAACGAGGTTCTAATTTCAAACCCTGGGATCGTAGCTAGAGCTAACTCTTACTTAGTGGTAGGAGTGTTTAACCTTCTCCCGAGGCCGATAGATGTTAGTGTCAGAGTATCCAGGTTCGCTCTCACGACGGACACTGCAGCTACCTTCACGCCACCCTCAGGGAGCATAAACGCAGGGAGCAGCGTCACGGTGACAGGGAGGATGAAAGCTAGTAACATCAACGGGGTAAACGAGGGATTGATAGAAGTGAACTTCGGAGGCTATGTCAAGATGATACCCTACAGCTACGTCGTCTACTCACCGCTGACAGCTTCAGTGACGCTGACGCCCGGAGCCAGTGAGGCTAGGCTCTACGATCCTGGAGCCGTAAGAGGATTATTCGACTGGGACTGGCGTTACGAAGCTGGGGACTGGAGGGTCTACTACGTCAGCGTGAGCGACCCCAAGGCTACAGCATTAGAAGTCACCTTCAAGTGGCAGAAGCCGAAGAGCAACCTTTACATAATGGTTTTAGGGCCTGATGGACAGTTCGCGGGCTACGACTTCGGCATGGGAGTAGGACATCACTGGTGGATAGGAGGAGGGATATTCGTGTGGGAGAACGTAGGTAAGGAGACTGATGCTATAGCTAAGAGCTTCGCGGCTGTGGATTACGCATACTGGTTCGGTGAGTATGCTAACAAGATAGAGCTCAACGGACCCGGTGTGTACACTATCTACGTGCACAATGTACTCTACGATAACTACCCGAGTACCTTCGAGCCTATAGTCGGACAGGTCAGGTTGATGAAGAGCACAAGGGTGCTTCCAGGACAGATGCTCGCGATGGTAAACAGACCCGCAAGCTTCTCAACATCGGTGGTGCTGACCCCTTACAAGACAGCTCCACCAGTGCCTGGATGGAACAGCTACGAGATACAAGCTTACTATGAGCTTCCGATATCGATAGATCCGCAGATCGTTGCCTCAACTAGCTCCGTCAGTGTAGTGAGCACCTACCCACCGATGACGATCTCCTCCCTAGCGAGGTCATACGGGTTGTTAGTAGCGGTGCTGTTCAGGTGCTCAATACCTCAGCTTCAGGTGAACTACAGGTACTTCAATGAGTTCAACATCGATGTTTACGGTTACTACTGGCAGTTCTACGACTGGACCAGAGCCATAGCTCACTCGAAGCTCCCGCCAGGAGGGTAGCTCCCCCCATTTTTTATTTCCCTGACTCCAAGCTGCCAACTAGGTCCAGAGCTCCTGAACCCATCATCTCAGCAGCTGTAGCAGCTACTATTATCGCCATGAACCTCCCGAGACCTCTTATGCCGTTTATCCCCAGCACCCTCCTCAACTTCCTGGAGTTAGCGAGCAGGAAGTAGCTGAGAGCGGTAACTATGAGCGAAGCCACTACGAGAATTAGGGATGATGCTAGGTAGCCGTACTCCCTCGAGTACTTGCTTGAGAGCAGGAGTATGGTCGTCATGGTGCCTGGACCCATCAGGAGCGGCGTAGCTAGGGGCACCACGGCTAGCTCCTCCTCCTCAACGCTCTTCGTCCTAGGCATTCCCTGAAGCATATCCACAGCTAGCACGAGCAATATAGCTCCTCCGCCGAGCTTCAGCCCCGTTACCGTTATTCCTAGAGCTCTTAGTATCCACTCCCCTGCTAACGAGAAGAGCGTCATCATCGCGAAGATCGTGATCGAAGTCACCTTTATCACCCTCCTCAGCTCAGCTTCGCTCCTGCCTTCAGTCAGGGAGAGGAATATCGGTATGACGCTTATCGGATTGAGTATAGCGAATATCTGAGCTGCTGATATACCCACCTCAGCTAGGTTCATAGCACCCTCAACTCCTATACTGCGCTCCTATTTTACCCCTTATCGGGACCCTCCTGCTGCAACCCGGACATACCCAGTGACTGCCCTCACGCGTCAGGTTCACGTGAGTGAGTCTGCTGAACTGCCTCCTCATCAGGAGTTTCCCGCACCTAGGACAGTAGGTACTCTCTAGCTCCGAGTCGAAGAGGTTGCCTACGTAAACGAAGTTTAGACCCTCCCTCATGGCCCTCTTCCTCAGCTCGAGTAGGAGGTTCAAGCTGGTGGGAGGCTCCCTCCACTTGTTCGCAG
>JAVQRZ010000036.1:0-19381 GCA_033582115.1 Candidatus Korarchaeum sp.
ATTAATAACACTGCAGATAGCTGAGGAGAGGGACTTGTCATTAGCTGTAGTCCCTCTATTCGCTATAGGCTACAAGCAGTTCCACGAGGTGCTCATGTTGAAGTGCTTCCTCGACGTGCTCTACGCTAAGCTTAGGGGAAGGAGCTTCGAATGGACGTTCATAGAGAGGAAGGGGATAGAAGAGAGGGCTACCTTAACCTAAAGGGCAAACTTTTAAAGGGTCCTAGGGCTTGATCCTATGCTTAAAGGTCTCGGAGAGAAATCCTTCATCCTCCCGGGGAGCCCTGCTACGCTGCTCATTGGCTCTCCCTCCGGCTTCTACGTCGTGGACCCAGGGTACCCTGAGGAGAGGAGAACGCAAATAGAGGGACAAGGTAGGATAGAATCCGTCCTGCTGACTCACTCCCACTCAGATCACATCCTAGCAGCTAAGGGATTGAGGAGCACTCTCGGGACTTACGCTCCTCTCCATGAGACGCCCTTCTTGGAATCTGCTGAGCTGAGGGAAGCGACTACCTTCGGTGGTTACGCTCCTTGGGATCTCATATTCCATGTAGAAGCTGCATCAGTTCATGTGGATAACCCCTTCAGACTTCCCTTCAAGCTGGACTACTTGGAGGCTATAGCTCTGCCCGGTCACACGTTCAGTCAAGTCGGCTACCTGACTGAGCGAGGTATCCTGTACGCTGCGGACTCCTTCTTCGGCGACAAGCTGCTCAAGAGGGTCGTTATACCTTACTTTCTGGATTTTGAAACTGCCTTGAGGACTTTGGAGTGGTTGCAGAACCAAGCTAGGGACTTCGAGAAGATAGTGCCTTCTCACGGTCCTATCGTCGAGGGGAAACGAGCTTCCGAACTGATAGAGGTGAACATAAAGGCTCTGGAATCGATCAGGGAGAAAGCGATATCGGTCCTGAGAGCTAAGGAGCTAACAGTCGAGGAGCTTACCTTCAGGATACTAGCTGAGGGAGGGGCTGAGCTCACGCCGAGCTCCTTGATACTAGGCGCTGTGACCTTGAGGTCGCTCCTCTCGAGGCTCTACGAGAGGGGCTTAGCTGAAGCTAATATCAGTGAGAGGGGCATCGTCTGGAGGGTTAAGGACTAACTCTCGGAGAACCTCCTCAAAGTGTCGATAGCTACATCAACAGGGTCCTCGCACGCCTTAAGAAATTCGAAAGCTCTCTCCCTGAGGGAGCCGGATTCCCACTCCCTCCTGACCTTCCTGTAGGTTTCTACTAAGCTCTCTAGCTCAGCCTTGAGGATCAGCTTAGCTTCCATCAGGACCCTAGTGACGCAAGGCTCCTCCCTAGGGAAGAGGGATATAGAGGGTAAGCCCAGTAGAGCAGCTTCTCTCAACATAGTCCCACCACCTGAGATGACGCCAGCTGACCTGGAGATCAAGGAGATACCATCTAATCTAGCTTCGACCCTCTCGCCTGAAGGTAGCTCCACGAATCCCTCCCTCCTGATCCTAACTACAGGTATCTCAAGTTCTGAGAGCTTCCTAATGATTCTCCCGAAGGGTTCGCTGTCCTTGAGGTAGTGAGAAGCTACAGGAGGGTCTCTCAAGATCAAGTAGTTCCCCTCCTCCAGCCCCAGGTCGGAACTCTTGAACTCACCACGCTCGAGGTAGTCAAGGACGTGAGATACCTCGAACACCCCTCTGAACCTCACCGTCTCCCCGTAGGTAGGACCTGAGAAGCAGCTAGGGACTATGGAGACACTAGCTAAGGGGAACGTGAGCTTTGTGATCACATGCGGAGGCAGATCGTTATCGTTCATAGCGATGTAAGGTATTCCTAAGCCGAAAGCGACTCTAGCTTGTTCAACAGAACCCTTCGATATAGCTGAGCTCACTTCCTCACCTTCCAGTATTGAAGCGAACTCCTTGACCCTCTCAGCGAACCTCAGTAACTTCTCGTAGTCGCTAGCCCCCCACTCCCCTACCTCCATGACTTCCCTATCCGGCAGCATTGCTTTGAGCAACCCAACTAGGGAGCCCTTCCTCCTGGTGGTCAAGAGGACAGGAGCTCCATACTTACTCAAGAATCTCCTCCAGAACCTAGCGTGAGCTTCGTTAACTATATCTATCCAGACCTTCCTCAAAGGGCCCCACCCTCTAGCGGGACAGCTATGAGGAAAGTTATCGCTAAGCTCAGTAGGGTAGCGGGCAGGAGGTACTTGTAGACTCCTGAGTACCCGGACTTGTAGTACCCGAGCGTCAGAACTAAGCACAGGTGCACTGGGGAAAGCATGACACCGAAATAACCGCCAGCATAACTCGTGAGGAGGTATAAGTTCCTTATGTTCTCGGAAGTCCCTATTATGACGCTCAGTAGAGGTAGGGCTGTGCCCGTGTAGACGTACTCACCCGCTGTGGTGACCCCTATGACGAAAGTCACGAGGAAGCAGAGGGGTAGAGGGGGTATGTTCCTAGCTAGCATGAAGTTGTAGAGAGCTTCAGCAGCCCTACTGTCGTACACGTACTGAGTGAACATGGTCACGGCAAGTACTACAGCCAGTATCTTAATTGAGAAAGCGAACTTCAACCCTTCCTTCACATCCTTCAATTTCGGTCTAGCGTAAGCAGTGACCACTATAGCTGCGAGGAACAATGAGATGTCGACAGGGAGTTTGATCAGGAATATGAGGGCTATTATCATTATGAAGGGCCAGAAGTAAACTAGAGATCTGTAGCGTACCTCACCTTTCTCCACTGAGTTGTCAGCTCCCCTCAACCCTGTGAGGAAGATCATCAAGCCAGCTATTACTGAGCCTACAGCCGCTGGGTAAGTCGCCTCGACGATCCTGACGACAGAGGTCTGGAGTATGACCGATGCTATTATTATCGACTGAAAGATCGGCCAGACCGGAATGGTGACGTGCCTGAACCAGTAGTTGATGAACGTAGCGAAGCTGCTGTCCAGCCTCTGTCTCTCGATGTAGTGCTCCTTCATCATCATCGCCGATACCAAAGCCCCTCCCGGCATCGGTATCAAGCCTATGAGGACCGGTATGAAGAGAGAGGCGAACTTCGGGCTTATACTTACAGCCAACTCAGTTATCCTGTCGAGGAGACCGTTCACCTTCAGTATATAGGATATGAAGAGAGCTGAGGAGAAGGCAGTAACTAAGGAAAGGGTGCTCTTGGAGAATATCCCCTTGATTGTAGACTCTGGAAGGGAGGGCCCCAGCGTTAGGAAGCCAAAAGCTAAAGTGGAGATCACAACAGCTACATGAACCTCTTGTTTCATCAAGAGCAAGCCTATCAGCAAGGCTATTGCTACAGTGAAGCTGAGAACCGGATCCACCATCCTTATCGGGGGGGAGGGGGATTAGCACCCTTAAAAATCTTTTACATTTTTCGTGGACCCCTGGTAGAGTGACTCAGTGGCCCCGGGAGCCTTTCAACTCCCTCTTCGGGATTCGGAGAGCAGGTTGAGCTTCGGTTCCACCTTCTTCTTAAAGACGACTTTCAACTCCCTCTTCGGGATTCGGGCTATACGCGAACTGAAGAGAGATATATTTCTTTTAGAGCCTTTCAACTCCCTCTTCGGGATTTCCCGCCGAGCAAAGCGAGGCCCGTGGTTTTCACCCTGACTTTCAACTCCCTCTTCGGGATTTCCCGATGCTATAATTCCTCGCTTCACTATAAATAGTTTACGGGAAGGGTAAAGTTTTTGACACCCCTTCGCTGCTATGCGATCTGCGCCTCAGTATATAAATAGCAGCGAATAGTTAAGTTAGGGACTTAAGTAAGATCAGGAAAGATCCAGGTCGATCTGAGGAGAGATGCTCGGGTAAACCCTCCCTAAGCCCTTATCTGCTCATTTTTTCATCGGTGTGAACCTTTTCTCAGGTCCACGGGGCCCTAGCGGTCCCAGCGTCCCAAAATCCCCATTAGCTGGTTCAAGTTCTCCAGCTTCTCGAAGCTTCCTTCGCAGGTCTCACGCCCGTGTCTCGCTAGGTGAGCCAGCTTGGGGTAGTGCAGAGCTCTCAAACCGGCGTTAGTAGCCCCTATCACGTCGTGATAACAGGAGTCGCCCACGTGTACCACCTGAGACCCATCCAAGCCCAGCTTATCGAGCAGTATCGAGAAGATAGCTCTTTGAGGCTTCATGAAGCCTGCCTCGCATGAGGTTACTATGATATCGAACAGGTCGAGGCCCACGTTCCTCAGGATAGCTCTGACGCTCCTCTCACCGAAGGAGGTATTGGTAACTAGAGCTAGCCTCAACCCCATCGACTTGAGCTGAGGGAGCACCTCGAGAGCCTCCTCATTGATCTTGGGGACGAAGCCATCGGTGGAGCTTGTGTAAGCTAGTAGAACCCTTTCCAAAGCTTCATCACTCAGCTTAAAGCCTATGTAAGCGAGAAGCATCCTCAAGAGCTCCCTGGGGTGAACCACCATCCTGAAGTCCTTTGTAGCTGAGTAAGCCTCCTTGAGGACTTCCAGAGAGATCTCGTGACCCTCCTCCTTCAGGAAGCTCCTTAAGGACTCCAACCTCATCCTCAGGTAGAGCTCCTCATCCTCCTTAGTCTCCCATATCAGCGTGAACCAGAGGTCGAAGGAAATAGCTCTTATCATACCTACCCCGAGCCGAGTCTAGGGTTAAAATTAAACTCCCTCCTCATCAACTTGAAGACCACAGTACCGCCGCAGGTTAAGGGGGCTCCTGGGTCGGGGCACTGGGTGTAAGCTGAGCTCCCACTCCCTATACCCAGAGCCTCGGCAGGTACGCCCTTGAGCATCGGTGATACAAATGTGAGCATGGATGAGAGAGCGTGGAGGCATATCCTAGCTTCCTGCATCCTCTCTATGTAGAACCCCCTCATCAGGAACCCGTCTCCGGGCTTGTAGCCGGCAGCACACCTACCTCTGACCTCCTCAACTACCACGAGGACTTCATGCATATCATCACCTCAGAAGCCGCCGAAGGGGAAGACGCTAGCTGAAGCCCAGGAGAAGAGTAACGAATTCATTAATATACCTGCTGAAGGTGAGCCCAGCTTTCTGAACCACCAGATGATAGTAGTGGAGATCGCGAAGAGAGGTAGCATGAGTGGGAGGAACTCCAAGGAGAAGCCTAGAAGGGAGGGGAGAGGTTTCACGCTTAAAACGAACATGGATGCGTATTGCAGCAAGAGGGCTAGCGACATGGGGAGAAGCCTGACCCCCAGCAGCTTGAGGAAGCTCCCCCCTGATAGCAAGAGGCTCTCAGTGTAGAAGAAGGCGAGGGAGAAGGGAAGGAAGTAGAGGAACAGGAAAGCCCTCCTCAAGTCTAAGGCACGGAGTAAAGGTACGTAAACCCAGAGGTTCATCCCGTACAGGAGCTTGAGTAGTGAGAGCAGGGAGTACATCGCGGCGAAGATCATCACGGGTACTAAGAGCTCAGAGGGCTTGAATCGAATCCTTCGGAGCTCCTTCCTCTTGAGCAGGAGGCCGTAAGCAGAGGAGAGAGCAAACCACAGTGCCACAGAGTTTGCGAAGAGCACCTGAGGGAAGGGGATTAGTAAACCCATCAGGAAGGACGGGAGGAACAGGAGGAAGCTGGGGAGGCCCCAAGCGATGAGGAGCTTCAGGAAGGAGGTCTCTACCTCCTCATGATCCCCCCTCAGGAACGCGAGTTGAATGGGAGCACGAGTAGGACGTCGAAGGAGGGAGAAGAGCATGAGAAGGTCTCTAGAGGGGTAGACTAAGTCTAACGCGTTAGCCTCCTTATCTGTTGACCTCAGGACCCAGTTGACCACTTCGGAGACGGTCTCAGGATCGAGAGGTTCAAGCAAGTGAGTAGTAGTTGGGGTCACGAGCTTCCTAGCTGTCCCTTTCTCGAAGTCCCCGTAGACCTTTCCACCTCGACCTCGGACCCCGAAGGCAGGAGTTAGATCGTCCTTGAGGGCTTCCAGCTCGAAAAGGACATCCCCCGTCCCCACCACGATGAGCAAGTTCCTGGGGAAGGTCGAATTCATCTTCTCGAGGGCCGCTAGGCTTGAGGAGAGCCCTCCCCCTATGAGCACATGAGCTACAGCCCCTCGGTCAGCTGAGCTCCTCACGGCTGAGGCTCCAAGGCTGTGGCCGATCAGGATGATCGAGTTCTGATCGATGAAGGGCTGAGACCTCAGGTACTCGAGAGCAGCGTTTATTCCTAGCGTAGGGTCCGAGTATAGGTTCAAGTACCCTCCTGAATCCCCGTGCCCTTGAGCGTCTAAGCAGAGGGAAGCTATCCCTCTCCTAGCGAGCTCTAACGCTAAAGCGCTCATCGACTCCTTGGAGCTGCTCACACCGTGCACCAGTACTGCTGCAGGCAGCTTCTCGCCTCCCTTAGGTAAGTACATGATAGCTGAGATGCTCCCACTGCGACCGAGCTCTAGGGACCTCACCTCCAGCCTGTTGAAATCTGAGTTGATGAGGTAAGCCGCTGAGGAACAGGTCAGAGTTGTGATAAGGAGGATAAGAGCGATAGTTAGCTCCCTCACAAGCTCAGATGATTTGCTAAGTTAAAAAGATAGCTGCAGCATAACCTCATGACCACCTTACAGTCGAACCCGATCTCTTTCTCCAGGTCCAGTACGGCATCCCTCACTTCGATCCTCAGCTTCCCCATCCCAACCACCGTTAGACTACCTCGCTGTAGCCTCGAGATGCTCTTAGCCCTGAAGGACCTCCTTCAGCGACACAGGTAAGCCGAGTCATCGAGGTCAGCTAGGAGAACCTCTCAGCTCCTGGGATGCGAGTACCTCCTATCCTCGCTAGCCCCTATTCCGAGTGGCTTAGAGGTCCTCAGGGAAGTGAAACTTAAGGTCCTTCTAAAGTTCCTTACGGGAAGCCTAGAGACCGAAAAGATCATAGCTGATGCCATTATGAACGATTGAACCTTGAAAGTCTCTCTTAAAGCCCTAGCTAATGCTTCGGTCTCCCCGAACACGACTGTAGATCCGTCAGCAGATATCAACCTGGAAGCTAAGTCGTAAGGGATGAAGCGTGTCATCACGAGCATGCATATGTTCAAACTAAGGGTGAAACCTATGTTGAAGGAGAGGGATCTCATCGAAGAAGCGACACCTCTTCTCTCGACTGGGGAACTGATCATTATCGAGCTAGCGTTAGGGGTTACGAAGAGCCCTGTTCCACATCCTAAAAGGATCATAGAGGCTACTATCAGCTGCAAAGGAGTTTGAATTGAGAATAAGGACATTGAGTAGAGGGAAGCTGAAGCCAAGGCCAAACCAAATAGCGTTATCGGTGCGTAACCATAAGAATCGGAGAGCTTACCTCCAAGTACCCCGAACACTAAGAAGGCTAACTCCAAGGGGAAGAGGAGCATCCCTGTAGCGGAAGCGCTGTAACCCCTAACTACAGAGAGATAGATCACTAAGAGGACACTTACTGAACCGAAAGCCAGGAAGTGCAGGAAGTGAGCTATTATCCCGCTCGTAAATTGCCATTTATTGAACAGTTTCAAGTCCAAAGCAGGAGAGGGGAACTTCATCTCCCAGTAGACGAACAGTGGGAGAAGAAGGAGTCCTAGGAGAGCCAAGAGGAAGGAAGTCCTGAGGTAAGAATATCCGTAGACCGCTAGGGTCAGAGAGAGGAGGATCAGTGAGATAGAGGAGGTGAAGGTGATGAAGCCTATGGAGTCAATTCTAGGTCTCTCTACAGGCTTATACTTCTCTTTCAGTCTAATCTTTGACCAGAAAACTGAAGCGATCCCTATTGGGACATATATCCAGAAAAGCCACCTCCAGTCCATATAGTCAAGTAAGAAACCCCCTAAGGTCAGACCGAAGAGGGATCCAACTCTGAAAACTACCTGGTTCACTCCAATCCAGGTACCCAGCTGATCGATCGGAACAGCGTCCGTTATTATCGTTATACTGAGTGACATCAGTGCGGCTGCCCCTATCCCCTGAATCAACCTGAGTAGGATCAGCTGGAGAGGGTTTGATGAGAATCCGCAGAGGAGGGCTGACAATGAGAAGACCGCGAAGCCCAGAGAGAAGAGTTTAACCCTTCCGTAGAGATCACTCAACCTTCCTACTACTAACTGTGCTGCTGTAGAGCCGAGCATGTAAGCTTGAGTGAACCAAAGGACCTGTTCTACATCAGCCCCTAGTGAATGAGTGAGTTCAGGAGTTCCAATCACGAGGATCCTAGAGTTTATCCCCGTCAGTAGGGATGCTAGCGTAGTCACCGAGAGGACGTGGAGTATCTCACGCTTGTCGTTCATCAACTCATTGAAGGATAATTGATCGCTTAAAAACTTTTAACTCTAAGCTATAACTCAATTAATATCCTCATACTTCGCAATATCAAAAATAAATGTTCCTAGAAAGCAATATTTATTTAACTTATAAACGGGTTCTACAGATAAATAATAAATGTCGGAGAATTTACCTATAGAGCCTTCCTCTCAGCTTTAAAGCTACATTCACTAAGCTTATCAGTATGGGGACCTCAAGTAATGGTCCTATGACTGTAGCGAAGGCTTGATTGCTGTTAACACCCCATATAGCTACAGCTACAGCTATCGCTAGCTCGAAGTCATTGCTGGCAGCTGTGAAGGAGACAGCAGTAGCCTTCGAGTAATCTATCCTCAGCCTATAGCAGACGAAGAACGTGAGAAACCACATGATGAGGAAGTAGAGTACGAGGGGCAAGGCGACTCTCAGGACGTGGTAGGGTAGCTCAACGATGTACTCTCCCTTCAGGGAGAACATGATCACTATGGTGAAGAGCAGGGCTATGGGTGTCAAATAGCTTATCAGGGGAGCTAACTTACTTTCGAACCAATCCCTACCTTTGTAAGCGAAGCTGAGGTACCTAGTGAGTACTCCCATCGTGAAAGGGATGCCTAGGTAGGTGAAGACAGTAGTAGCTGCCTCTAAGATGGATACATCAGCCGCCACCGAGGCCAAACCCATCAACCTCAACCCCAAGGTGATGAAGAGGTATATGTAGAGCGCGTAGAAGAGCATCTGGAAGATAGCGTTGAAAGCCACCAGACCTACTGCTAGCTCCCTATCTCCCTCAGCGAGCTCATTCCAGACTATGACCATGGCTATGCACCTAGCTAAGCCTACGAGTATGACCCCTATCATGTACTCCGGGAAGTCCCTAAGGAGAGTTACAGCTAGTAGAAACATAACTATAGGTCCAACGATCCAATTCTGGGTTAGAGAGAACCCTAAGAGCTTCAGGTTCCTGAAAACCTTTCCCATCTCCTCATACCTCACTTTGGCCAAGGGAGGATACATCATGAGGATCAGGCCCAGAGCTATCGGTATCGAGGTAGTGCCCACGCTCAATGAGGCTATTTTAAGCGATATCTCAGGGTAAATATAGCCCAACGCTACTCCGAACATCATAGCTAAGAATATCCAGATAGTGAGGTATCTCTCCAGAAGGCCTAGCTTCCTCTCCTTCACGGTCATATGGGTTACGCAACAAGATTTAATATTAAGTTTTTTCTAATTTTCTCATGATCAGTATAACCACTATCCATATAGAAAATATATTTAGAGATCTATTATTTTCAAATTTTTTTCTTAAATCCGATATGTTTTTTAAAAAATAATGTTAAATAAAATTACCTAAATTTTTAATAATAACTGAAGTTTCGGGGTTTCATTACCTCAAGTTGTGAACCTTCCCTTAAGGCCTATGCCCGTTAGGACCACTAGGGACTCTCCCTTCACCCTACTACTCTCCAACCACCTTCTGTAAACCGCGTAAGCGACTGCTGAGCTTGGCTCAACGTAGATACCGAGTCTAGCTAACTCCCTATGGGCTTCTACTATCTCATCCTCATCAGCTATGTCTACATCCCCGAACCCCTTGAGCTCCTCTGCCATCAAATTCAGGAGGGGAGGGTTTGGGCTTATCAAAGCATCAGCAATGCTCTTAACTACCTTAGGGGGTGAGTAAGGTAGCCCCTTAACCTTATGGTAGAGGGGTGAGATCTCCTTGGTCTGACAGGCTACGATCTCAGGGGACCTATCGATCTCACCTGAGTTCAGAAGGTGCTTGAAACCCCTGATCACTCCCAGGAGAAGGGTCCCGGCTGAAACAGGCAGGAAGACATGATTCGGCAACTTCCAATCCGTTTGTTCAGCTAACTCGTAGGCAAGCGTGCGAATACCGCCCCAGAAGGCAGGATGGTAAACATGCCCTATGTAGAACTTCCCCTTCTCCTCGCTCATCGCAGCTCTGGTCACCTCATCCCTGCTACCGACTACCCTAACTAGTTCAGCACCGTAAACTAAGATCTGCTGAAGTTTAGGACCGCTAGCAGTCTCAGGAACATATATCTTAGCCCTAAGACCTGCTCTAGTTGAGTAAGCTGCTATCGAAGCCCCAGCGTTACCTGAGGAGTCCTCGCTCACGTAACCCCCTCTCGACCTCACGGCTTCAGCTACTGCAGATAGCAGAACTGAGGACCCCCTGTCCTTGAAGGAGCCCGTCGGGTTCAGGAAGTCGAGCTTGAGGTAGAGGTCACCGAGCCTCAGCAGAGGGGTCCAGCCCTCGCCTAAGCTCACCCTCTCGGGGAACTGAGGGAGGAAGGCGGAGTACCTCCACATAGTGTAGTCTCTAATCTCAACAACTCTCCTATCGAAGTCCCTCTCTATTACTAGCTCTAGGGTAGAGCCGCACTCACACCTGAACTCGAGCGGGTCCGAGGTCTCTCGACCGCAGGAATGACACCTAGCTAGGTAGCTCATGGTCCCCTAACTGAGGGAGAGCTTCGCTTATAATGGAATCGCCTTCATTTCGCTCTAGAGAGAGTTCGCCAACTCGTCCCCTATATGGTATCTCATGCTGACGCTTCGAACAGTTTAGAGGGGCTTTGGCCTTAGGATAACTGCAGTATATTTAGCTAAGATCGCTTGAAGCAGAACTTCGTTGAGAGCTCAATCGATCAAGAGTTACGACCCTGACTAGAGGAGGGCTAGGAAGAGGGGCAGGTCATCCGAGTCCAGGATCAGAGCGTCCTTCGGGTACCTCCTGTGGGGCTTCCCGACCTTCACCTCGACCTTCAGGGGGCCGGCTATAGCGTCGATCTCGTAGGAGTCCCTGTAGTAATAGATGGAACCGAACCTCCTGAGGAGGTGAGCTTGGACCACCCACTCGTAAGCAGCGCTCTCCAGGTAAGGGGAAGCTGTCCAAAGGGAGAGGGCTTTAGCCATGAACGTATCTAGGAAGAAGAACTTCCTCTCCTTCCTCCACACTACCCTTCCGCTCTCGAGCAGAGGAGCCTGGCCCAGCAGCATGAGGGCCTCCAGGAGCTCTAAGTACTCCCTAACCGTCCTATGGGAGATCGAGATATCGCCCCCTATCGAGGAGTAGGACACTGGGGAGGGGGCCTTCCTCATAAGAGAGGATATAACCTCCTTCGCCAGCCCCCTGTCCCTCCCGACCCTCAGGACCTCGCCCTCTACGGACCTTATCGCGTACTCTAGAGCCCTCGGGTCCCCGTTCACTGAGAGGGGGTAGCCTCCTACTGCCATGTACTCCTCGAAGAGCCCGCTTATCCTACCCGAAAGGGGTACTAAGTGGCTCGTATCGAAGCCGTTACGCTGCTCCACCGCTATCCCCCTTACCGATAGGTACTCCCTGAAGGAGAGGGGCCAGGCTACTACCTCGCTACCTCCTCCCATCCTGCTCGGGAAGAGCTCAGCCTCACCCTTCAGCCTGAGCGATGAGGAACCTGTGAGCACTAAGACATCGTTCCTGAAGGCTCCAGCGTCTACGTATCCCTTGACGACCTTCCACCAGTCCTTGATGCTCGTAACTTCATCTAAGAATAAGTAGCAGTTCCTGAGCCCTAGAGACCTCTTGATCTCTAAGTATTGGTGGAGCAGGAGCCTGAACGTCTCTATATCAGCAGCTAGGTCTAAGTTCAAGTAGAAGAGGGAGCGTGGATCAGCTCCTCCCTCTAAGAGCTCACTTATCAGCAAATGTATGCTAGTGGTCTTCCCGACCATCCTAGGACCGACGATTATGTTTAAGGAGGTAGGAGTGAGATTCAAAGAGGAGAGCCAAGCAGGCCTCCATCTGAGCTCCTTAGCCTTCCAATCAGCTAAGTAAGGACTCTCAGATCCTTCCCACCAGGGGTTGTTGAGCAGGAGCAAGTCTCGGAGGGACATATGATACTTAAAGTATCAAAATATATATAAATAATTGAGAATCTCAGTATCATAGTACCCTAGGGGATTAGGTCAGCTTAACGGTTAACTCATCGGGGAGCTTTCCTACGCCCTGATGAAGCCATGAAATTTTACAGAATTGGAGCGATAGTTCGCGGTCTGAGAGCTGGCTCTCAGTGAGACGTTCACGGGTCATCGAGACCTCTTCTTCCCCCTAGGGACCGCCTTCCCGCTCCAGAGCTCAGACTTCTAAGCCGCGGTCTGCAGTGAGACGCCTCCTCGAGTTTAACCAGCGTCTCGATGAGAACACTCGAGCTCGCTCTTCGGCTTTAAAGTTGTTGAACTAACGTTAGGAGAGGGTCCGCTCGATGCGAGGAGGGGATGAGCTGAGGGAGTGGTTCTACGATTGGAAGCGGAAAGGCAGCTCTTGGGTCCCTAAGGTCATCATAGGTGATGTCCGAAGGATAGTCCCCTTGCTGCCAGATGGCTTCGTAGATTGCATTGTGACCTCCCCTCCTTACTGGATGCAACGTGACTACGGGCACCCGCTTCAGATAGGCAGGGAGGAGACCCCTGAGGACTACGTGAGCGAAATTGCTAACCTGTTCAGCTTGCTTTACCGAAAGCTCAAGAGGACCGCTACGGTTTTCCTGAACATCGGCTACAAGTACCTCGAGGAGGAGCTCCTCTTGATACCTGAGATGATCGCTTTGGAATTGAGCAAGAGGGGTTACATGTTGAAGAACAAGTTGATTTGGTACAAGCCTAACGCGATGCCTACTTCAGCTAGGAACAGGCTGAACAACACTTACGAACCCGTACTGATCTTCGTGAAGAGGGAGTCGAAGGAGCTCTACTACTTCAACGTCGATGAGGTCAGTGAGACTTCTAAGACGCTCGAGTGTCGCTTATCAAAGCTCGAGATCGAACCTGAGGATTACCTAGGACTGAGGGTCGTGGACTCGCTCAGGACCCGAGAGACCAAGGAGGGAAAGGTCGTTGGGATCAGGCATGACGGGAGGAGCGTGCTTGAGGCGTTAGTGAGGTGGAGTAACGGTGAGGAGGAGTGGCTTTCCCTGGGGGACCCCCTCAGGGAATACCCCGAGAGGCTCGCTTACGCTTGCCCTCGCTGCAACGCCAACCTCACGGAGTGGGACATCGTCCTCTCGATAGCGAACTCAAGGAGGATCGAGTGCCCTCAGTGCGAGAAGACTCTCAGAGGAGCGTTCCCCGAGCCCCTGATTAAGAGAAGCCCAAGTGAGCCTGCGGAGCTTGTAGAGGTAGTAGTTAAGGAGGTAAGCGAGAAGAAGTACCTTAAGAACGCTTCCACATCCAGCAAGTACTTAAGCCTCGAAGCTGTCGCATCAGCCTCGCCTGCCGGCAGGCTCACGCTCATAGGGGAGTACTTAGCTGTCAAGAGGCGTTGGCTAGTACCTCAACCACTCGTAGCGATCTACCTGAGGTACTGGAGGGAGCGTTCAGGCTTGACAGTGAGGGAGATAGATGAGCTCCTAGGCTACAGAGATACCGCAAGCCACTGGTTCAGGTGCGACTTCGGTGAGTGGGGGAAGGGAGGATCCCTTCCCAGACCGAGCGATTGGCTCAAGCTCAAGAGAATACTTAAGTTCGACAGTACTTACGACTGCCTCACGGAGGTAGTCCTCGGGCTCTCCACAGTGAGGCCGCATGAAGCCGGCAGGAACCCGGGAGACGTTTGGACCATAAGGCTGGAGCCGTACCCCGAGGTTCACTTCGCTGTGTTCCCGAGGGAGCTCGTAGGGAGAGCTGTTAAGTTAGGATGCCCGCTCGGCGGTATCGTGCTGGATCCCTTCGCGGGATCGGGGACGGTAGGTGAGGTCGCTAGTAAGCTCGGTAGGAAGTCACTACTCGTTGAGTTGAGGGAGGATTACTTAGAGCTTATGAGGAAGCGTTGCGATCAATTAGATACGGTAATCCTACCTAGTTGAAGCGACTCAATTATGGTGAGCCTTCAGAAGGATTCCTTGAGATCAGAAGATGATAACTAATGCTCTGGAGGAGCTAGTTGATGTTAACAGGAGATCCTTCGAGAGCTTCAGCTATTTCCCTTCAACTCCCTCTTCGAGATTCAGAGAGCTCCTTCCCTACTTCGTAAAATACACAGATCTTCGATACCCTCCCTTATGTTAGTCTGAAAACCGAACTGGACTATTAGGGAAAAAGTTTTTATAGGAATACCGAGAGTACGTTAAGAGGTCATAGTATGTCTTTTCCCTCAGATAACAGCGAGAAGGTATTAGGGGTGCTCCTCCTCAGGAAGCCTAAGTCCTTGGGTAGGTACGATACTTTCGCAGCAGTTTTAACTACGGAGAGGATGATCTTCGCTCAAGTTACTAGTATCATGCTGAAGGAAGCTATTGAGAAAGCTAAAAGGGAGGCTAAAGCAGAGGGCAAAGGTTTCCTGGAGCAGTGGACTGCTCAACTGAGAGCTAGCTTGAGCTACGTGAACAAGTACTTGTTGATGAAACCCTCTCAGATACTAGCTGAGACTCCAGGTAACTTCGATATTAAGAACGATGAGATAGGGAGGATCAAGTTGAGGCTATCGAAGTGGGAGAACGTCAATGAGTTTGAGGTAGAAGTCCATTCTCCATCAGGGAAGCTCAATTTCAGGATGGATGAGAATGTTGATAACGTGAAGCTCCTTAAGCAGGTCTACGGGGATAGGGTTAAGCTACCTTTAGGTTACTCGATCAGTGGTCTCAAGTTAGGGTGAGAGTAAAGCCGACTCATTGAGATCGCTCATCTATACCCCTCTATTTCGATCCTCGGGAGCCATCTAACCTGATCCTCGTTGAGGAGAGTTTCAGGAGTATGGAATCCGCTCTGGCGATACTCCATGCAGTCGGAGGAGAGGATAAGAGGATCATCGAGCTTAACGAAGTACTGAGCTATGAGGTAAGTCTGCTCGTAATCTCTACCTGGTTGCAGGCTGACTCAACATCTTGACGTTTCAAGGAGAGCTAATTGCATGACTATAGAAAGATGAGGGAGATCTGAAAGTAAGTCATTAAGATCGCTCCTAATTGCCTATCGCCATGTGAGCGAATAGCTATAGAGGGTGAGATCAGTGGTAAAGATGGCAAGCTACCCAATGACCGGGCTCGACTTCCACAAGTGGAGGTTCAACTTTATCACACGGTCCAAAGCGTCTGAAGCACCTAGGGTGAAATCTGCAGCCTGGAGGTGGGTTAACTGGGCTAGGTACGTCACCCTGCAGCACTATCCTCCTCTTCCTCACGGTAGGATCCGGTATAGGTTTAGCTGAGAACAGGGCTTGTGTGTAAGGGTGCATCTGCTTCTCGAATATCGTTTGGGAGTCAGCCACTTCCACGAGCTTACCTAAGTACATAACACCCACTCTATCGCTCATCACCTGCACTTGGTAGAGGTCGTGGCTTATGAAGAGGTAAGTCAGTTTGTATTTCCTCTGGAGTCCCTTGAACAGGTTTATCAACCTAGCTCTCACTGAGACGTCTACGCTTGAAGTGGGTTCGTCCAAAACGATGAAATCAGGTCTAGTGACTATAGCGCGGGCTATGGCTATCCTCTGCCTCTGGCCCCCTGAGAACTCATGGGGATAACGCCACATGTGCTCCTTCCCTAATCCAACTTCTTCAAGAGACTGCGATACGATAGAGTAGGCCTCCTCACCTTCAGCTATACCTTGGACTATCAGGGGCTCGGCTACTATATCCTTGATCATCATCCTCGGATTCAGTGCTGTGAAAGGATTCTGAAAGACTATCTGCATTCTCCTCCTGTATTCCATGAGCTTCTTTCCCTTCATGTAAGCTAAGTCATAGTCATCCAGAATTTTCTTCAGTTCCTCCTTGTCATTAGAGCTCTCAAGCTCCAATATCCTCCTGATCACTTCCTCAGGAGTATCGAAGAATATGTGGCCTGAAGTAGGGTTGTGGAGCCTTAAAATCGTCTTGGCTAGAGTAGTTTTCCCGCAACCGCTCTCACCCACTAAGCCGAAGGTCTCTCCCTTCTTTATCCACACATCAACACCATCGACAGCTCTAACCCATGCAACAGGTCTCTTGAGAACACCCCCTAGGACAGCGAAGTGCTTCTTGAGACCTATCGTTCTAACTAAGGAGCCATGGGTTTTACTTAAAATCTCGGATATCATTCCTTCACCCCCTCGGAATGATAAAGGAAGCAAGCCACGAATCTCCCAGGTCTCACCTCAATTAACTTGGGCTTCTCAGTGGAGCATCTCCCCATGGCATGGCTGCACCTAGGATGAAACCTGCAGCCCAGCGGTGGATCCACTAAGTTGGGTACTGTACCCGGTATATCCTTGAGAGGTCTCCCGGGTAGTGGTATCGACTCGAGAAGCCCCTTGGTGTAAGGGTGAAGTGGGTCCTTGAATATCGAGTAGACATCGCCTATCTCAACGATATTGCCTGCGTACATAACAGCTACCCTCTGGGCCATCTCAGCTATGACCCCCATGTCGTGAGTTATGTAGACGAGAGTAGCGTCGAATTTCTCCTTGAGCTCCTTCATCAGCTCTAGTATCTGAGCCTCTACAGTAACATCCAAGTTTGTAGTAGGCTCATCTGCTATCAGCACTCGCGGATTGCAAGAGAGGGCCATGGCTATAACTATCCTCTGCTGCATCCCCCCGCTCAGCTCGTGGGGGTACATACCGTAAACCCTCTCGGGGTCGGGTATGCCCATCAGACTGAAGAGCCTCACGACTTCCTTCTTAACTTCCGCTTTTATTGGGTTCCAATAGAGGCGTCTGAGCAGAGGTACCTTCTTGACTAATCTAACTAACAGGTCCATCTCAGAGATCATGCTCCTCTTTATCAAGTCGCTACTCAACTTACTTAGGAAACCATCAGGTCTAAGTGATGCTAATGCCCTCCTTTTCATTTCATCTAACCTGTGGATCAGTATAGCCTCCGATACCTGATCACCTGCGGTATAGACAGGGTTGAGCGCAGCTTTCGGTTCTTGAAATATTCTAGCGAGCTCAGATCCTCTTAGTTTTCTCAGCTCGTTCTCCGACATCTCTGTTAGTATGTACTCCTTCCCAAGACTCCTGTAGAGGACTCTACCTCTAGTGATCCTACCAGGAGTAGGAACCATGTTCATCATAGCATAAGTGGTAACGGACTTACCACTACCCGTCTCACCCACTATCCCTAGAGTCTCCCCTCTGATGACGTCGAAATCGATACCATCAACGGCTTTCACCACACCTTCATACGTGTAAAACCTAACATAGAGGTCTCTGACCTCTATAACTCTCTCCATGAGATCACCTCCTCCTCAACGTAGGATCGAGTATATCCCTGAACGCATCTCCTAGAAGGTTCCATCCTAGCACGAAAGCGAAGAGGAATATTCCAGGATAGGTATATGTGTACCAGTAAGCGAAAGGATCTCCCGGAACTCCGAGCAGCCAGTTTCTAGAGAGAGAAACTAGCTGTCCCCAGTCAGCGTAGCCCAGAGGAGCGCCTAAGCCTAGGAAGCTCAGAGCCGATGCTGTCAACACCATCGACCCCATATCCAGAGTCGCTACAATGAAGACAGCGAATATGCTGTTCGGGAGTATGTGCCTGAACAGTATCCTATAGTGGGAGCATCCCATCGCTCTAGCGGCCTCAACGTAGTCCTCCCCTTTGATTTGAAGCACACCAGCTCTGGTGAGTCTAGCGTAAGTGGGCCAGCCTACGAGCATCAGAGCTATTATCACGTTGTCTAAGCTCTGACCGAGAGCTATTACGAAAGCCATCGCTAATATCAAACCGGGTATGGCATACACTATATCGACCACTCTCATCAGGATCTCATCCACTAGACCCCCGAAGTAACCGGCCGCTGCTCCTAATAGGATTCCTATGACTAGAGCGCCAACTACCCCTAAGAACCCCACTCTGAAGGCAGTTATAGTACCCCAGATGCAACCGTAAAACAAATCGTACTGTCCCTCGGTGAGTCCGAAGGGATGCTCGGGGCTCGGTGGGGAGGGGGTAGGCACGTAACCGAACCTGGGGATCTCGAAGGGGTCCCTCCCTGGCTTAGGCGGAGCTATGACGGGAGCTAGTACCGCTATTATTATGAAGAAGATTATTATAGAGAGTCCCATAAGTGAGAGAGGGCTCTCCTTTATCCTCCTGAGGGTGAAGATAAGCTCCTTATACCAGAGTCTCTCTCTCAACGGGATCTTCTCCTTCTTCTCGCTCATCCCCTCACCTCACTCGAGCCTCACTCTCGGGTCTATGTAGGCATAAAGAACATCCACTACCAAGTTGGATATCACGAAGACCACACCTGTGAATAAAGCGAAGGCTAAAACTGAAGGTATATCCAGCTGCTGAGCTGCGTGAGCAGCCCAGTAGCCAAGGCCCTTCAGCTCAAACACTGTCTCCGTTATCACTAAGCCCGTCATGAAACCAGCTGTCACTATACCAGCTATTGTAGCTACGGGTATCAACGCGTTCCTAGTGACGTGTTTGTTTATTATGGTACCCTCGTCGACGCCCTTCGATCTGGCAGCTATAACGTAATCCTTACTTAGTTCCTCCAACATGCTAGATCTCATTACCCTCATTATCACAGCATTACCAACTATCACTAAGTTAATCACGGGTAGGAAGAGGTGCTCTAAGGCATCTAGAAAGACGAAGAGGTTACGGTTGAGGAGGGCATCTATCGTGTACAAACCGGTGTAGGTAGTCCACTCCGGGGATCTAACTATAGCCTGAGCCTCTAAACTCAACCTACCCGGTGGAAATATCCCTAGGCCTCCATAGAACACTGCTAGCAACACTATAGCTGACCAAAATATTGGAAGAGACCAACCTATTATCGCGAATATCCTAGCTAGGTGATCCGGTAACTTGTCCCTGTAAACAGCCGATATCTTCCCCAGCTTCATCCCAACTAGGATGAGTATGGGGGCAGCGTATATTGTGATCTCAACTGAGACAGGCCATAGTTCAGTGAAAGCCCTAGCTACGGGTATGTTCAGGGATTTAGAGTAGCCTAGATTACCTTGAAGGACGTTTGAGAGCCAAGTGAAGTACTGCTCGTGAGGGGGTTTGTTCAAACCGTATTTCTCTATTATCTCATAGATCCTCGCAGCCCCCTTCGGGGAAGTTATGTAGAGAGCGGCCCTCTGCTCGGGAGCGAAGGTTAACGAGATTATGAATACCAGGATGGAAACACCTAGGAG
>JAVQRZ010000037.1:0-2942 GCA_033582115.1 Candidatus Korarchaeum sp.
TAAAATTCTGCATGAAGGTAGCGGGATGAGGAGGCAACATGCAGATCACTCTTAGCATCGATCCTCCCAATAAAGGGTCTTCAATCTACTTGACTGAACTTGAGCTTAGTGGTACGCTTAACTTACAGCTGAAGGTTCTCTGAATTCGATTGATGGAAGCTATGGTCCTAAGGAGCCCTCAGTACTTACCGATGCGGTTTCACGTATTCTGATAGTAAATACGGTCAAAATTAAGTATTATATTTTGAATATAAGTATATGCGATCCTTCTATTTAGTACTCAATTTAGTAGGCGAGATAAACATACATCAGCTTGGTATCAAGATACCTGGAAGCTCTTTCCTTATAAACCTATAAAATTTTAATACATATGGGCAATACCTGAATAATGAGAAATATTCTTAATAAAATTACGATTACAAATGAAAAAATAAAATGAAACTCAGTATAAATTCTCCTGTGTTTAATTAACTTTTAAAAGGGGTTACCCCCCTTGGCGTGGGGTGATCCCATGGAGTTTGAATGTCCTGTCTGCGGAGCTATATTCGATGTAGAAGACGTAGAAGAGGGTGATGAAGTCAGGTGTCCAGAGTGCGGTGCTCTACTAGTCGTGGTGAAGAAGGGGAAGAAGTTCCAACTTGAGCCCGTCCCTGAGGAGGAAGAGGAAGAGTGGGAAGAGGAAGAAGAGTTCTGAGAATTATCGAGATATCTTGTAAAAAGACATCCTTTTTTGAACCCCCAAATGATCTAGCCTTTTCTCCCACTCATCCGATACTGAGATTATTGAGAAGACTCCCCAGAGCTTCGCTCCGGATCTCGTCATGAGATCTATTATCGCTTCGAGCGAAGCTAGGTCCTTCACTACATCCCTGACGAGGATCACCTTGTCGTTGCTCCTCACTCCTTGAGCTGGTAGGTAAAGCTCCACCACCCTCCCCCTGTCGAGCGAGAGGTAGGAACTGCTCAGATAAGACTCAGCTGAGAGATCGGCGTGCTCGAGGCAGCTTAAAGCCCTAGCTCCTATCCAGTCGCTAGCTATCAACGCCAGCGGGAAGGATGTAGAAGGGTAGGCTAGGAGTAGATCTACCTCCTCATCACCGACGAAGCTAGATATCACGTACCCCATCAAATCCAAGAACTTGTAGTTATTCATGAACCTCCAAGATTCGATGTAATTGAATCTATTCACCCTGAGGTTCCTCCTGAGCGCTTCCTCTATCAAGTTCAGCTTCTCTATCCTTTCGATTATCTTCTTAGCTGTAGTCTTTTCCGGCGTGTTCTTCAGGCTTATGTACCGCCATATGACTTGATAAGGTATCTCTAGTTTAGACTCAAGTTCTTTTAACGTGAAAAATCCTTTTAAAGAGCTTAAGAGCCTAACGGAGACGTAAGGTGACTCTAGCCTCCCGTTCCTCATGACGCAGGGGCACCTTCTCCTAGTGATAGTAACATACTTGGATTTAAATTCAACTCCGTGAAGCTTAGCGATAGCACCCCCTTAGCATCAAATTCGTATAGAAAACCTTTATAACGAGAGATCTTGAATGCCCTCAGTTGAGTCATGGAGATGCTTCACCAGATAACCTTGCTTAGGGACTTCAAGTTCCCCGGGACGTTTTTTAGAGCAAGAAGACTTCAGATAGGTCATAGATGGGAAAGGATATACATCAAGTGGGAGGGAGATAATCCGACAGGAACCCAAAAGGACAGAGCTGCTTTCATGCACGCCAGGAGAGCTATAGAGCAGGGCTATGATACCGTAACCGTGGGGACCTGCGGGAACTTCGGTGTAGCTTTAGCTTACTTCGCCAACATGCTCGGGTTGAGGGCTGTGATATACGTCCCCTCAAGCTACAGGAACGGGAGGATATGGGAGATGAGAAAGTACGGTGCTAGAGTGGTCTTCGTGGAGGGTAAGTATGAGGACGCTGTGGAGAGGAGCGTGCTAGATGCGATGAGGTACGGCTACTATGATTCTAACCCTGGGAGCATTAATGGGAGCTTGGCCCTAGAGTCGTTCAAGGAGATAGCTTACGAGATAGTTGAGGTTCTCGGCTCAATTCCCGACATTGTCTCAGTTCCCTTAGGAAACGGCACGACGTTAGCAGGTATATACCAAGGTTTCGTTGAGATGGTGAGAGCAGGGATCTCCAAGAGGGTCCCTATCATGCTAGGAGCTACCACGATCTACGGGAACCAAGTAGCTGAGACGCTAAGGAAGGGCTCAACTGAGCTAATCTCGTTGAGCGAGAGTGATATCAAGGAGACGAAGTACAACGAGCCCTTGGTCTCCCTTAGGTCCTTTGACGGGGAGCAAGCCCTAGAGGCTATAAGGATGAGCGGAGGCTACGTCTTCGAGTTCGACGACGAAGAACTCCTAACCCTAGCTGAAGAGCTCATGAAGGAGGGGATAGATCCGCTTCCAGCTTCAGCTTCCGCCATAGGGGCTATCAAGAGGTACGCTAGTGAGCTGGATAGGTTCAAGGTGGCTGTAGCTATTGTTACGGGGGGAGAGAAGGTATGATTGACGCTCTCATACTAGCTGAGGGTAAGTACGACACCTCTGACGCGAAGACAGCTCACGGCTTAGTCAGGAAGTCGATGAGGTACAGAGTAGTCGGAGTCATAGACAGCAAGTACGCTGGTATGGATGCTGGGGAGGTACTCGATGGGAGGAAGAGGGGGATAATGATATATAGGAGCCTTGAGGAAGCTCTAAGGGAGAACCCGAGCGTTAGTGTACTCATAGTCGGGGTTGCTGTAGCAGGAGGGGTGCTCCCGCTTGAGTACAGGGCTACGATAAGGGAGGCTATGGAGAGGGGGCTCAGTATAGTCTCAGGGCTACATGAGTTCCTAAGCGATGACCCAGAGCTCTCCAAGGTCTCGAGGGAGAGAGGGGTTGAGATAATAGACGTTAGGAAGATGTACCAAGGGATGAAGGT
>JAVQRZ010000038.1:0-2903 GCA_033582115.1 Candidatus Korarchaeum sp.
ATCTTTCAGAAATCTTCTTGCGATCCCATAGTGAACGAGAGCCCTCATAGCCTTAACAGCTCTCTCAGGCTCCGGGTAAGCTGGTATCCCCTCCCTCTCAAACAGCTTTCTGAACTCCACGGCATATTGCGAACTCCCTACGTCCATCGCCACGATAGGCTTCTTGTACTCTTTCGAGATATCGGCTATCCTCTTAGGCAAAGCTGATGTGACGCCTGGGACGTGATGAAGAGCTAGCACTATCACCCCGAAGACATTAGGGTCTCGAAGGATCAACTCCAGAGCTCCTATGAAAGAATCATCTGTCACACTACAGTTCAGTACTAGGATTCAATAGGGAAGCGATAGGCGGTATCACATAACTCTTTTGCAGTTCCTTAAGCCTCTCTATGGTAAAAGAGGAGAATTCTGCTAGCTTCAACCCTAAGGCTTCAGCTTCATCAGCAGCCATCACCCCAACACCACCGCCATCAGTCAGTATGGC
Source organism: Candidatus Korarchaeum sp. (assembly GCA_033582115.1). Classification (GTDB taxonomy): domain Archaea; phylum Korarchaeota; class Korarchaeia; order Korarchaeales; family Korarchaeaceae; genus Korarchaeum. The sequence goes on from JAVQRZ010000038.1 coordinate 485, forward strand.
GATACTCTCCCCTTCAGCAGGTGGCTGCATTGCTAATGCCTTTGCTACATCGAATAGCTCCTCCATATCCCAGACCCTAATGATGCCTGCTTGCTTGAAAGCAGCATCGTATATAGCATCGCTTCCGGCAATAGCAGCGGTATGCGAGCTAGCTGCTCTAGCCCCAGCGCTAGTCCTTCCTGCCTTCAGTACGACGATAGGCTTCTCCTTAGTGACTTCCCTAGAGAGTTCGAGGAACTCCCTCCCTCTATCTATCGATTCGGCGTAGATCAGGATTACTCTCGTCTGAGGATCGTCCCTGAGGTAACTGATCACATCTACCTCATCAACGTCGATCTTGTTGCCGTAACTTATGAACTTCGAGAGCCCGATGCCCTCACCGTACATATAATCGAGGCAAGCGACACCGAAAGCCCCTGATTGAGTACTGAGGGCGACGCTACCGGGCTTGGGTCTGGGTGACGAGATGTAAGAACGATCTTGGAGTTCTTTCTCTACAGGTAAGAAGAGCGTATCCACTCCTGTTGATGGGGACACCACTCCCACACAATTAGGACCGACGATCCTGATTCCGTACTTTCTCCTCACCTCATCCAACACCCTCTGGAGGATTAAGCCCTCCCCCCCTACCTCAGCGAATCCCCCACTTATCACCACGGCATTGCGGATTCCCTTCTCACCACACTCCTCTAGTGCCTGGGGGGTTTGAGGCGCGGGAGTGACTATCACAGCCAAATCAGGAGATTTCGGTAGTTCCAAAACGCTCTTATAAGTCGGTACACCGAGTATCGTTTCATCTGATCTTGGGTTTACTGCATAAAGATCTCCTCTAAAAGTCCCACCTCTCTTATTCTCGACTAGGGCTCTCAGGATCTCATAACCTATCTTCCCTGGGGTCCTAGAAGCACCTATCACAACTATTGAGCTCGGATTGAAGAATCCCTCTAATGTCAGGGATATCACCAGAGATCCTACCAACCAAAATATTAAGATTTTTACTGTAGAAACGCTCTAAACATGTTGAGAATCGTAGGGAAAATCCGCACGAATACAGATAATTCTCTAAGCGTATACTTATAATATTTACTCACTATATCAGAATCTAAAACCGCGTTGATAATTGAATTTAGATCAAGCTGATTTATTGATATAACGAGATAAAAATAAAGGAAAGTAAATTTGAAGAGATACTTACGCTCATGTCCTCCAAACAGTTCTAACTGCGAGATCTATGTCCTCACCAGATACGGTCTTCCTATTAGCGTGTTTGGCTAAATTAACAGCCTGTCTTCCTACTTCAGTAGCAAACTTCTCCATATAGTGCTCTAGTCTCTCTACTGCTGCATCACTAACCCTTTCCGCCCCGGCATCTCTTATTATCCTCCCAATGGGAGCGAGAGGCAGATATCTAACCCTAGGCATAGAAAAAAGTAAGGAGAACTTAAATAAAAATTTTTCCCCTAGATTACCACTACGCGCTCTTGTAAAAGAACTCTCTTATTTAACCTTAGAATATTCCATTTACCTTAAAATCAAATAAATTTAACAGTTCTGATCTCGAAAAACAAAGAGATTTTATGTGTCTCTAGGCGAAGATGAGGTTAAATTGTGTTTAGTCACTAAAGAGTATGAATATGAGAAACGCATGGACTCATTACGAGAAGGGCTGCTTTGATGCAAGGTGAAGTGGCTATCTAGTGTTGATTTAAGATTAGTAACCTATTTATAATTTTATTTGAATTAAAATGGATCATTTTTCATACTCTAATTTGATTGAGAGTTTACTTTCATAGGTTTTACGATCATGAGTTCTACTCGAATTCTAAAGGGTTTTTACCACCACTGTCGAATTCTGATGGGAGTTCCCTGATTTTATCACCTTCAACAACACTTCTCATGCCTTTCCTACTGAGAGAGCCTATGAAACTCACTCTATACCCATGGGCGTCCAAGATCTCCCTGAGCTGACTTGTTGGCGAGTCCTTAGGTAAGACTACTATAACCGACCCCCTGCTAGGGACCGATAACGGATCCAAACTCAGGTATCGACTTAGCTCGATTAGCTCCGGAGGGAACTCTATGTAGTCCCTCCAGATAATGAACCCCATCCCAGTTAATCTTGAGAGTATATCTAGCGATTCTAAGATACCGTTTTCTCCAACCCAGATCATTCCCCTGACCTTAAATAAGCTAGGTATCGTTCTAGTTAAACCTAAACAAGATAACATCCATTTGTAGTCTCTCCACTTATAGATCCTTTCTCTAAAATCTAATCTTTCTAAAATATCTAGCTTTTTAGTAGCGAGTAAGTACAGAAATTCAGCTCCTGGGACTCCAATGAGAACTAGGAGGTCTCCAACCTTGGCATCTGAGGGAAGTAGGAGCTCTTGCGTCTCTCCTACGACTACTGCCGATACTA